>JAHJKV010000109.1 GCA_018822065.1 Pseudomonadota bacterium | reverse complement strand
GCAGGGCTTGCCGGCGCGACCGTCCTGCGGGGCGTCATGGGCTATGGGGCGAACAGCCGGGTGCATACCAACAAGATTCTCCGACTTTCCGAGGGGATGCCGCTGGTCATCGAGATCGTTGACGAGGCATCGAAAATCGACGCCTTTGTCCCCATACTGGACGAACTGATCAAGGAAGGACTTGTCACCAAAGAGCCTGTTGAGGTCATATTTTATAGGCATTCATCCTGTGACATCTGAATAAATAAACCATAATATTAAGCAGTATAAGTGGCCAGAATATAATTGGCCTGCACAACAAAGAATGCCATGCATGTATTTATGAATGAGTTCTTTGCAGCAGAAACTGAGTTCGGAACCTTCCAAATCCGTCCCAACGAAATCAACAGATGGGTATTGTCTTTAGACAAGACAACCCTTGGTAGCTACCCGTCGCCACAAGCGGCAGCTGACCAGGTACGTTCCATATGCATGGAATGGTGCGGCCCTAAACAGCAGGAAGACGACTCGCGCTTCCCCTGTTCGCTCTGTGAGTGGGACTCCAGCCAACGGTAAAGAAGCCCTTGCCCTAAATTCTCCGGTACACTGTAGGAGCAACCTGTTCCAAGGGTAAATCCATACCGTTGAGAGATTCCGAGTGGCCAATGAACAAAAAGCCGCCGAAGTTCAATTGCTGGCAGAACTTGGTAAAGAGAACCTGCTGGGTAGAACGATCAAAATAGATGACCACATTCCGACAAAATATGACATCCCGCTTGTGCTGCAAGCTGAACTCTTCCATGAAATTGAGCCTTCGGAACTGAATCTTCTTCCGCAATTCCGGGCCCATTTTTGCCTGAGCGAGTTTGCGGTCCTTGCTGCGGAGCAGATATCTCGACATCAGTACCTTGGGAATGCCGCTGAGCTTGTCCATGGGGTAGATAGCCCGCATGCCGTGTTCGAGCACTCGCGTTGAAATATCTGTGGCCAGAATCTCGAAGTCGAAACCAGGATGCTGTGCAGCATGCTCCATGAGCACCATAGACAGAGTGTAGGGTTCCTCGCCCGTGGAACAACCGGCGCTCCAAAAGCGCAGCCTGCGTCCTAAAACGGAAAGCCGGGGCAGCACCTTTGCGGTGAGAATCTCGAAATGTTTGGGTTCGCGAAAAAAATGCGTCGTATTTGTGGTGACCACATCATAGAGAAAAGGCCGCTCGGCCTGCAACCCTTCAGCATTAAAGAGATATTCGCAGTAGTCGCCATAGCTCGTCAGACCAAGGACTCGAAGCCGTTTCTGGAGTCGCGCCTGCAGCATGGTCTTCTTGCTTGGAGGCAGCTTGATGCCAAGTTCAGCGGTAACCAGTTCGGAGAGTTTGCTGAATTCGCGCTCGGTCATAGCCTTGGCCATCAGGACAAGGGAGGATGGCGCTTCCATGTGACCCATACGCTTACCTCGCGGCTGTGCTAGCCATCACCCGACGAACCAGACCGGGGACGTCAAGGATGAGCGCAATGGAGCCGTTGCCCTTGATGGTCGCCCCGGAAATGCCCTCCACATCACGGTAGACCTTGCCCAGTGTTTTGATGACCGTCTGGTGTTCCCCGATGACGGTGTCCACCACGACACCGATCCTGGAACCGTCAACGCCGGTCACCACGACCTGTTCCCTTTCAGGACGCGAGCCGGGCACCTCAAACCATTCACGCAGGTTCACATAGGGCACGATCTCGCCCCTGAGTTCCAGGATACGACGTCCGCCATCCTCCTGGCGCATACCGTCCACAAGCTCCACGCATTCCTCAACAAGCGTGAGCGGGATGACATAGAATTCATCGCCCGTACGCACCTGCAAGCCGTCGATGATGGCTAGCGTCAAAGGCAGCCGAACAACGATGGTCGTGGCCTGGCCCGGTATGCTCGTGATGTCTATGGTGCCACGAAGGGAGTCGATGGCCCGTTTAACCACGTCCATTCCCACGCCACGACCTGAAACGCTGGTAACCTCCTCGGCCATGGAAAATCCCGGCTCAAAAATGAGCCTGGACACCTCACGCTCGGACAGTTCGGCATCCGGCGGCACCAGACCACCCTCCTTGGCATGGGCGCAGATAGACGCAAAGTCCATGCCCCGACCGTCATCCTCGATGCTGATAAGCACCTCGCCCCCGGAGTGGCCCGCTGAAAGACGGATAGTGCCTTGACGCGGCTTTCCCGATGCCAGGCGTTCCTCCGGCCCCTCGATGCCGTGGTCTATGGAGTTTCGAAGCAGATGCACCAGCGGATCACCGAGTCGCTCGATAACCGTCTTGTCCAACTCGGTCTCGGCCCCGATGGTGACCAGATCGATCTCCTTGCCCAGTTCGGCGGAAAGGTCGCGCACCATGCGGCGGAATCGGGAAAACGTACTGCCGATGGGAAGCATCCGCACCCCGAGAGTCGTGTCGCGGAGTTCATCAGAGAGCCGTTCCAGGTTTTCGGAGAGCACGGTCAGGACGGGGTCAATCCGTTTTGCGGCAAACTCGGATATCTGAGCCTGCACGATGACCAGTTCTCCCACCAGATCCACCAGTTTGTCGAGCTTGCTGGCATCCACGCGCAACGAACTCACGGCCTGCGGTTCGGGCTCCCTTGGCGTCTTGGAGGCTGGCGCGGGAGGTACCGCCGCTGAGGGCGGAGGAGGTTTGGGCCGGGATGAAGGAGAGGCCGGAGCGGGCGCTGGTTGCTGGACCGACGGGGGAGACGTGATCTTCTCCTGCGAGGATTCGACTGCCGGAAACTCATCGCCAACGCACCTACCCTCGGAAAGCTCACTCTCCAAAGCGTCTTCTCCATCCTCACTGACCTTACTCTCGACTTCAGAGGGCGTTTCGTTTGCAAGGGGTTCTGACTCGTCGACGGGAACGTCAGGCGCAGCAACCGTGGCAGGCTTCTCAAGCTGTGCTGACTCGTCATCCTGGGCAGCCATGGTTCCCTCTTCGACCTGCGGTTGCCCGTCCTCGCCGGAATGGATTGTCACATCCAGATCGATATCTGCAAAAAAGAAGACGTCGCGGACGTTTTCCTCGGCATGTCGGGTGTCGAGGGCAACGGTCCAGCCACCGCCCTCTTCCGGTGGCACATCCTCCACCACGACTTCACCCAGGAGTTCCAATTCTTCCACGAGGGGATCCAGGGAATATCCTGCCCCCTCGCTGTCGCTCCGGGGTGTGATGCGGATGTCGAAATGCCGCTGCTGCAGAGCGGCAGGCTCTTGTTGCTCTTCCGGGCGATCTTCGGCAGGTGGTGGCGTGAGTTGCACAGGGAGGGATGGCTGTTCGGTCTGGGGTTCATCGGCAACTAGCTGGGCCAGTCCCAGGATAATGCTTTCCATTTCGACCAGTTGTGCCTCTTGGGAAAGCCGGTCTTCAAGAAGGTTTTTGATGTGGTCGCGAGCGCGAAACGAGATATTGAGCAAGGTGCGGGTGACAGCGAGTTTTCCGCTGCGCACTTGATCGAAAACCGATTCCACTTCGTGGGTGAAATCTGCTATTTCCTCAAATCCAAACATGGAACCCGAGCCCTTGATGGTGTGCAGAGCCCGGAAAGCCCGATTCACCAGATCCAGATCGCCGGGAGTC
>JAHJKV010000108.1 GCA_018822065.1 Pseudomonadota bacterium | reverse complement strand
TGGACCCGTTGCTTCGCGACTACGAATCGGACTACCACTACCTCTTCAAGCTCGTCGCGGGCGTTGCTGGGGCCAAATCCGACTGTCCTTTGGTTGGTTATTATGCAATGCCGAACATCGCCAGGCGGCTCTTGGAAACCTTCTTGTCCTTCCGCTTCCCGGCATCCGCTGCCGCACCCAATGGGGGCTTCTCCGCGCTCTTGGACGGTGTCCAGAGCGTTGACGCCGCCGTGAAGATGAGAATCCTCCGGTTCCTTCACGTCTGCTCGCATTTCGACAGAGTTAGCGATCAAGAGCACGATCCATCCATCCTTGCCGAAACTCCCAAGGTCATGGGCGATGTCATGGCCCTTATCCGGGGGGAGGACCAACGTCACTATGATCAGATGGTAGCGCTGGTTGGACAGGATGCAGAGACGGACAGGGTATGCCAGTCCTGATGAGGCAGGATATAAAAGGGCGGCTCTTGAAGCGCTTGATTGTCCGCACAACTTAACCTTGGTCCATGTACTACAATGGCGAAGGCGTGCCTAAGGACGATGTAGAGGCCTACAAATGGTTCAACCTGAGTGCTGCGCAAGGAAATTCAGATGCAAGCAATAATCGCGATATCATTTTCAAAACAATGACCCGTGCGCAGATTCAAAAGGGGCAACAACTCTCGAAGGAGTGGAACCCCAAACAATAAGCGGATGCCACAAATTCTGAACGACCAGAGCAACAAGCGGGAAATTGGAAGTGTAAAGTTTTGAAGTGATATTTCACAAGTTATCAGTATAAACATTACAAAGCACGAAAAATTTGAAGTAGTTTTTTATAATATGTATCATTATCCAAGCTAGCTACATACATACTTGACAATAATAAGGTATACTTAAGATTGGCATTCGTAGAGTCCCTGGACCTGTCCGGGGCTCAGGCCGAGTTCATGGGCCTTCTGTCGGAACTGGGCCTGCATGTCCTCGTCGAACTCGAAGCCTTCGGGGGTTTCCAGTTCTGGCAGTTGGTATTCATCGGGGCTTTCCGGGCGGCCCAGGGCGGCATAAAACGCTGCCCGCTCCTCTTCGCTCGCCTCAGGGCCGGGAGGCTCGATGACTCCTTCCGGCCTGCGGCCAATGAGCCGCTGGGCATGGACGAGGGCCTTCACGGCGTCGTCCTTGCTGGGGTATTTGGCCAGGGAGGGATGATCCCGCAGGGGCATTTCCATCTCCTCGCCGTTTTCGTTACGGACCACGATGGTCCAGTCCTCGGGCAAAGATGAGCGCCAGTTTTCACCAGTATCCCGCATTTGCCCTTCCGTCAGGGTGGTAGTCTTGTTCATGCGATTCTCCTTTGTGTTCCGCATGGGTTCGTGGCCGTGCCTGTGCCGGGCGTTCCAGCACCTCCTTGCAGGGCCAAAATCGGGCGGCATGGGTCTTGCTTTGTGGGTGATCCCGGCAAGGGTTGCCGGAGCCAGACCTCAGTGGAGTGCAAGGAGCCATCATGCCTCGTCATTCTTTCATCTTCCGTACGGCGTTTTTATGTTTGGTGATGTACGTCTCCACCCTGGCGTTCAGCACCTGGGTGTCGCACCTCAACATGCTCTACGCCCTGCCCTAATGGAGCTTGGTCTCGTCCAGACCCTTCTGGTCCTTATAGCGGATGAAGTTGTGCTCCTTGAGCATCTGCTTCACATGCAACACCAGCGACCTCCGACCTTCATTAAATGCCAGCCGCGCCGGATCTCCTGAAAAGGCGGGTTCGCGGTAAAAGCCTCTCCGTTCCAAATCCTCCATCACCTGATGGCCGTTCGCGCTTTCAAACAAGCGCCGGTAGGCCAGATGCAATTCATACGGATTTTCCATTTCTCATCTCCTCGGGTAGTGAGCCAGGCCCGACGGAGCGAAGAGTATAACCCCGGTTTTTGGCCGAGGATAAAAATACCCCTTGATTGGATATACATTGGACGGGATTTCCCTATTGACAGGGTTTTGAGAAGGCCTGTTTCGGGGAGGGGGGAGCAAGGCGAGACAGACGTAAGCTGGACGTCGTGGTCCGATCGGCCTGTCAATAGCATTTTAAAGTGACCGATTTAGGTAGCACATCATATGACCGACTCCGCGAGGGGCTGTGGGGGCGGGCCTGGGCTAGCCCAGGCCCGCCCCCACGGCGTTGACTCACGCGGCATGCCTCTTGCCGTTTAT
>JAHJKV010000107.1 GCA_018822065.1 Pseudomonadota bacterium | reverse complement strand
GACGGCACCCTGGTGGATTCCTTCCCCTCCATCCTGCACTCCACCCGCAGAATCTTTGCCGAGGCCGGTTTGAGCGAACCGGATGAGACCGAGGCACGCCGGGCCATCGCCGATGGCCGGGGGTTGGAATATTATCTGAAAATTCTGCACCCAGGGCTGGACGACCTTCAGGTGGAGGAATGGAAAATCCGCTGGAGGGAGATCTATGACGCCGAGGCCCACCCCTTCACTCGACCTTACGACGGCGCCCTGGAAACCCTCGGGCATTTGATGGAGGCGGGGCTTTCCTGTGCCATTATCAGCAACAAGGGAACCCCGGCCCTGGTGCGCTCCGTTAACGAACACGGCTTTGGTCCGTTGGCGGGGCTGGTGCTGGGCGACGAGCCGGGACAGCCCAAGAAGCCGAAGCCGGAGATGTTCACCGAACGGATTGCACCGCTCTATCCAGGGCTCGACCCGATGCGGGTCCTCATGGTAGGGGACAGCGAGTCGGACCTCCGGTTTGGCCGGGCCATCGGCGCGAACATCTGCTTTGCGTCCTATGGGTACGGCCAAGAGGCAGCCTGTCTGGCCCAGGAACCGGACATGATCATCGACCAGGTGACCGAACTACAACAGCTGATCAGCGACAACCCCGTCAGGGAGCACCATGGGCAAGCCTGAGCGACTCTTTCTTTCCCCGCCCCACATGGGCGGTACCGAACTCGATCACATCCACGAGGCCTTTGCGGTCAACTATATATCGCCTATGGGGCCGCAGTTGGCGGCCTTTGAGAAGCGGTGTGCCGAGATCACGGGCTTTTCCCATTGCGTGGCCGTGCAGAGCGGCACCGCCGCCATGCACCTGGTCCTGCGCCTGCTCGAAATCGAACCCGGCGACACCGTGCTCGCCTCCTCCCTGACCTTCATCGGTTCCGTAAGCCCGGCCACGTTCCTGGGTGCCAAACTCGGCTTTATCGACTCGGATCGGACCTCCTGGAACATGGACCCTTACCTCCTGGCCGAGGCCCTGGCCCATATGGCCAAGCGCGGCACGCTCCCCAAGGCGATCATCCCCACCGACCTCTATGGTCAGTGCGCGGACTATGACGCCATCAACGACATCGCGGCCCCCTATGCCATCCCCGTGGTGGTGGATGCGGCCGAGGCATTGGGAGCCACCTACAAAGATCGTCATGCTGGCCATGGCGGCAGGGCAGCGGTGTATTCATTCAATGGCAACAAGATTTTGACCACCGGTGGTGGCGGGGTTCTGGCGTCCGATCATCGGGCTCTGGTCGAGCAGGCCCGCTGGCTCTCCCAGCAGGCCCGTGACGATGCCCCGCACTATGAGCACACCACCATCGGCTACAACTACCGCCTGTCCAACATTGCTGCCGCCATCGGTTTGGGACAGCTGGAAGTGCTCCCGGACCGGATCAGGCGCAGGCGGGAAATCTTTCAGGACTATGTGGAACGGCTTTCGGACCTGCCCGGCATCACCTTCATGCCGGAGGCTGCTTATGGCACGCACAACCGCTGGCTTACGGTGGTCCAGATCGACGCGGACACCTTTGGAGCCACGCCTGAGCAAGTTCGTCTGGCCCTGGAGGCCGAGAACATCGAATCCCGTCCGGTCTGGAAGCCAATGCATCTGCAGCCGGTGTTTGAGGACGCGCGGGTCTGGGGCGGAGCCGTGAGCGAGGAACTCTTTGCCAGAGGGTTGTGCCTGCCTTCGGGTACCGCCATGGCCGACTCGGACCTGGACCGGGTGGCGGATGTGATCAGGGGCTTGCCCCGAGCCTAACCGGACCTCATCGGGCAGGAAACCATGTACAATTTCAAGAACGTCAAATTCTATATCATGGTCGTTTCCGATCTGGCTATTTTTGCCGGATCTCTTTGTCTCGCCTATCTTATGCGTTTCGACCTGGACATCCCGCCCTTGTATCAGGACCAGCTCATCGCTGCCCTGCCCTTTGTGCTGCCCGTCAAGGCGGCGTTCTTCTTTGTCTTTGGCATGTACAAGGGCATGTGGCGTTTCACCAGCCTGGCCGATTCCTTCCGACTCCTGCGGGTGACGCTCCTGCAGTCCCTGACCCTGGCAGTGGTCATGGCCTATGTTTTCCATTTTACCGGGTTTCCGCGTTCCGTCTTTCTCATGGATTGGATGTTGACACTGTTTGCCACGACGGGATTGCGGATATCCATTCGCACGGTCTATTCCCTGACCGGAGCTCCTGTCCCGCCTTCCGAGCGCAAAATCGCGCTGATCGTCGGCGCAGGCCGGGCCGGGGAGCTCATTTGTCGCGAGTTGATGAGCAATGACCGGCTCAACTACCATCTGGCCGGATTTGTTGATGACAACCCGGGTAAGCGTGGCCGCACCCTGCACAATAAACCCGTGCTCGGAACCGTGGCCGATCTCTCTGCCCTTGTGAAAAAATATGAGGTGGACGAAATATTCATCGCCGTGTCCGAAGCTTCGGGCGAAGAGATGCGCCGGATCGTGACGGCCTGTGAAAAGACAGGGGCCGAACACCGGATCTTGCCCCCCATGGGCGAGATTATGGATGGCAAGGTCGGGCTGAAAATGCTGCGCGACGTGAATTATCTGGACCTTCTGGGACGCTCTCAGGTGGAGCTGGACCAGGCCGGTATCGGCGAACTGCTTTCGGGCCGCACCGTGCTGGTCACGGGCTGCGGTGGTTCCATCGGTTCCGAGTTGGTGCGCCAGATCGTGCGCTATGCCCCGGCCCGGCTGATCCTGGTGGACGCCAGTGAATACAATCTCTACCAAATCCAGATGGAGCTCATCTGGGAGCACAAGTTCACCAACTGCGAAGCCGTTCTTGGCAACGTGAGCGACGCAGACCTCATGAACCGCACCTTTGGCCGGTTCAAGCCGACAGTGGTCTTTCACGCCGCCGCTTACAAGCATGTGCCCATGTTGGAGCGCAACCCCTGGCAAGCGGTGGCGAACAACATCCTGGGCACCCGGACCGTCATGCACACCGCCCATGACCATGGAGTGGAGCGGTTCGTGCTGGTGAGCACGGACAAGGCCGTTCGACCGACCAATGTCATGGGCGCGAGCAAGCGGGTCACCGAACAACTCATGCACGCCTTTGCCGGGAGCCCCACGGTGTTTATGGCTGTCCGCTTCGGCAACGTGGTCGGCTCCTCCGGTTCGGTGGTTCCCCTGTTCCGGCGTCAGATCGAAATGGGTGGGCCCGTGACAGTCACCCATCCCGAAGTGACCCGCTATTTCATGTCCATTTCCGAGGCGTCCCAGCTCATCCTCCAGGCCGGGACCATGGGCCGCGCTGGCGGTGAGATTTTCATCCTCGACATGGGTGTCCCGGTGAAAATAGCCAACATGGCCGAGGACCTGATTCGTCTGTCGGGCAAGGAGCCGGGCAGGGATATCCAGATCATCTTCACCGGGTTGCGCGAGGGCGAGAAACTTTTTGAAGAGCTGATCACCGCCGGCGAGGGCATCGTCCGCACGGAGCACGAGAAGATCAAGGTCCTGAAGGAGTTCGAGGCTGACCGGACGCCTGAGCGGGCACAGGTTCTTGAGGCTGCCGTGGAGCAGCTTGCCGAGGCCGCACATCGCTACGACGGGGCTGCCATCCGTGCTCTGCTGCGAGAATTGGTAGCCGATTATACTCCTGCCGATCATTGAACAGTTCTTGATTCATGCCCCCTTCAGGCCCATTCCTGAGGAGGATGTAAAAAAAGAACAATTTCCCTTGATTAAACCATGTGGCTTGGTTAGTATCCACAAAAATGCCGTTTTTAAACTGCAGCGATAGATTGATTGTTTGCGGGAGTGATAGGACGGCATGGTGTGTGCTTGTAGGAATGTCTTGTGCGGCAAAAAGTGAAGTAAAGAATGGATATGGGCGCGACACCTCGCAATACGGACTGCATTTTCTGCAAGATCATTGGTGGGGAGATTCCCTGTTCCAAGGTCTTTGAGTCTGAAACGGTTTTTGCATTTCTGGACATTGCGCCCGTGAACCTAGGTCATGCGCTGGTCATTCCCAAGGGACATTATCCCCAGCTTGGGGAGCTTCCCATAGCCCTTGGAAACGACCTGCTCGAAGCGCTCAAGGTCGTGGGAAATGCCGTGATGCAGGCCGCTAAAGCCGAGGGTCTGAATATCGGAATGAACAATTTTGAAGCTGCTGGCCAGTTGGTGATGCACGCGCATTTCCACGTCATTCCCCGCTTTGCGGACGACGGACTGACATTGTGGCCCAGCAAGAAATATACATCCATGGACGAGATGAACTCCCTTGCGGAGACAATCCGCAACCTGATCAAATAATCGAAGGCAGGAGGCTTATTATGAATCAGACGCTTACCAAGGCTGGCATTGTCGACTACATCTATGAAAAGACCGACAATAACCGGGCGGAAATCAAGGATTTGGTCGAGTCCGTATTGGACATCATGAAGACGGCCATCAAGAAGGACCATGCGCTGCTGGTTTCCGGCTTCGGCAAGTTCGAAGCCTATGACAAGAAGGCCAGAAAGGGCCGCAACCCCCAGACCAGTGCGACTATCACCCTGCCGCCGAGGAAGGTGGTGGTGTTCCGGCTTTCGCGCAAGTTCCGGGCCGAGATCAATCCGGACGAATAATGAAACTGGCCGGGTAGTCGTTGCGGAGCGAGGCCAGGGCCTGTTCCGCCGCGTCCCGGTCTTTGAAGGGGCCAGCCAGCACCCGCGTGAATGTATCGCCTTTCGGGCGGATGACGCGGGACCCGCGCATACCCTTTTTGACAATGGCATCGAGGACTGCTTGGGCATTTGCTTGGTCCGAGTATGCCCCGATCTGTACAAAAAGCGCTCCCTCCAGGGGCGCTTTTTGTTTGGCGGTTTCTGCTTTGTCCGCACTTAGAACCCGCAAGCTCACCTCCGCTGTGGAGGTGATTTCCAGCACCTTTGCGGCCTTGCGCGAGAGGTCAAGGACCCGTGACTTGTCAAAGGGACCACGGTCGGTGATGGTGACTACTGTCCTGGCCCCGGTCGTTTTCATGGTCACTTCCACCCGGCTTCCCAGAGGAAGGGTGCGGTGACCGGCCACAAGGCTTTCGGGGTCGTAGGAACCGCCTCCTGCCATGGGAAACCCGATGAGTTCGTCATCCAGAATCCCGGCTCGGCCTGTTAGCTGATTTGTCTCGGAGGGAAGGGCGGCTGTCTTCGTGTTGCTCGTGGGTTCGGATTTTTGAGCAACACTGGTGGTTTCTGGCGCGACCGTCGTCGAAGTGGAGGCCGTGGGAGCCGGGGACGGCTGGGCTGTGGTCGTGGCTGGAGCGTGTTCCTCGCTTACGGGTGTGGCTCCGGGAGGGGTGGCGTAGATACGTTGTTTCTGGCAGCCAGTGGCAAGGAGTCCACAGGCAAGAAGGCACGGCAGGATATACCGGCAAAGATGTTTGAAGGGGGGCATGGCATTGCTCCATTTCCGGGTGGAATCCACCGTTCAATGTCTAGAGTTTATTTAACCTAAAGAAATGCCATCAAAAAATCAAGAGAGGTCTCCTAGCTTCTAAACCGGCTGAGGGCCAGGGCCAGTGCGGTCGAGAGTTTGATCAACTCGGAATTGTTTCGCCGGACCGTTGCTGCAAGTCGTTTTCCGAGGATGGCGAACAACTGGCAGCCCAGCTGTGGTTCCCGGTTCAGCAGATCGAAGAACCGCTCCCTGTTGGTGTAGATGAAATCTGCATCCTCGATCACGGAGATGGTCGCGGAACGGATATCTTCGTCGATGAGCGCGATCTCGCCGAACACCGGGTACTGTCGCCCGTCCAAGGTTGCGAGCACCTTGCGCGGGTCGTCGCTTTCCATGATAGGCAGGCGCATGCCTTGGATGAGCATGGATTTGGTGATACGCACCTTGCCTTCCACCAGAATGTACAGCTCGTCGCCAGGGTCGCCTTCACGGATGAGGTCTTGGCCTGCGGGCAGGTGCAGGGGTTCGAATATGGCTTTGACCTGTTCCAGCCAGGCGGGCGTAAATCCCTCAAACAGGGAAATCTTGTTCCACTCGATGTTCATGCTTGTCCCCCGGCCCTGATGAAGATGAGGGAATCGTACCCGGCCACGGCGACCTCGTCTTCGGGGTTGGAAAGGACACTGGGCCCCTGACCGCCCATGTTCGTCTCCTGTCCGGCAGATTCGAAGAGTTCCAGGATGAAGGAGTCCAGGGCTGATCCCTCGTCAAGGATGTCCGCCAGAGAGAGGTCCTTGCTGGTCTTGCACAGGGCCATGGGCAGGGTCTTGGATTTGGCCCGGTCGAGGGAGACAAGCTCGCCCCAGGTCAGTTCTCGTTCTTCCTCGGTGATGGCCCGCATGGCCAGGTTGGTATTGGTGCGCATGCCGATCAGGGATTGCAAAAACCCCCAATAGGAGGGATCAGAGCCCATCATGCCCAGGACGCGTGCTGAGATTTCACCGCGCACCAGGGTGTCGTTGACGCCTGTCCTGAGCATGTGCTCGCGGTTTTCCGGAAAGGCCATCTCGGCATAGAGCGCGGTCTTGGGCGCTAGAGCCCGGACAGCCAAGGCCGCGTAGATGGACTGTTGGTCTGCCTCGCGGGGGTCCCGGTCGCTCTGGCAGAGGATATAGATCACCTTGGCGGTGGAAGGCTTGGCTTTGTGGATGACACTTTTCTGGGTGATGTTGCCCCAGACAAAGTTGAGGTTTTCTCCCATGTCGAGGGCAAAGGAAATCTCGTCACGCGCCTCCTGGCTCAGGGAGTTTACCAGGACCAGGCTGCGACTGCGGAGCACGCCGTTGTCGCGCAGGGTTTTCACCAGGCCCAGCCCAAAGTCGTTCCAACCGATGAAGATGACGTGATCTGAGAGTTTCACTTCAAGTAACCCTTTTCGTTTTCTGGCCTTCCTGTCCACCAGGAAAGAGGCCAGGTTGCCTGTGAGGGTGGAGACGAGGCCAATGCCGCTGACCATGACCAGCACACCCATGAGGCGACCCGCAAGGGTGACGGGATAGAGGTCGCCGTATCCCACCGTGGTCATGGTCACAACGGCCCACCACAGAGCAGAGAAAATCCCCGCCTCGCCATTTCCCTTGAGCTCAAAGAAGTAGAAACCAAGCGTGCTGGTAAACAGGAGCAGCATGACTGCCAGGATGAGCTTGGCAAAGGGGGTGTCGAAGCGGGGCAACGCCAGTTTCATGACCGTGTTTCCTTACAATGTCCGTGGATAACTGCCGAAACAATACCAGAGTGGCGAAACGAGTCAATGTTCGGCCTGACAACGAAAGAGGCGCCCCGCATGAAGCAGGGCGCCTGATATAATCAAGGAAGGACCAAGCCAGCTAGAAGCTATACCCGAGGGCAGAGCGCATCTGGGCCGGGACAACAGCGTCGGCTCCAGGCTGGAGCATCTTCCAGGGCGCACCAGCCATCTTGCGGCTGTCCTGAACTTCTTCCAGGGTAAAGGCTCTGGGCACTGTGAAGCTCTGACCGGGGTAGATCAGGTCAGGATTCTTGATCTGGCTCTTGTTGGCCTTGTAGATGAGGGGCCACATGAACGGATCGTTGTAAATTTGTTTGAACTCGGAAATCCACCACAGGCATTCGCCCTTGGTGACAGTGTGCATGCCGGGCAGGTTGTTGTAATCCTGCTCATAGCGCTGCATGGGGGTCAGGACTTTGTCAACATTCTGGTCAGCAACCACGACCTGGACAGGCGCGGGTTCGACCTTTTTCTTGGCGCAGCCAACGGAGGCAACCAAGCTCAGAACGATAGCAAGCAATACCAGTTTCTTCATGAGAACCCTCCTCGAGTGTACATCTGTAAATTAGTTGTCGTTTAACAAGCACCGAAACACCCTCAAGGGGTGATCCTTGTAAGCCAATTATCAATAATTTTTTTTTCCTGCAAGACAATTTTGCTTTCTGGATTAAGATCATAGGCTGCCTTGACCGCGGCCTGGGCCTCGTCGACCCAGCCCCCAAGCCGGAGGCTCTGTGCTGCCAGAATAAACATAAGTTCCTGTTGGTCCAGGTAAATCCCATCAACAAGTTCCTGGTACACCTCTCCAAAGACCTCGCGAACCAAGTCGTTTTGGGTGAAAATGAACCGGGCGAGCAGTTGATTGTTTGAATGACGGACCAAGTAATCCGGTAGAATTCTTTTGCATTGGGCCAGGATGATCTTGATGCGGTCGATCTCCCTGCGCATGGATTCCTCGGTCTGCATGGGAACGTGCGACAGCGGACCGGCGATGTCGCGTTTGGCCCGTGCGAGCACACCATCCATGTCCTTGAGCCAGGGAGCGTAGTTCAACTGCTGGTAGGAGTCTTCCTTGAGTTTGATGGATTCGTGGAAGATATAGCCCAGTCCCCAGTCCAGGAAACGGCCCTCCAGGGGGTCGTCGGGGTCGTTTCTAAAAACATGGTGGGCTGTGTCCTTCAGCCGCCAGAGGATTCCCTTGTAACTATCCTTCCCGATGAGTTCTTGCAGTTGGTTGAAGTCCATGACCCCGGATTTGGAATAGGAGTCGAACTGTTCCTCCAGATAGCGGCAGCTCTGGCAGAAGTAGCGGAACATGTCCCGAACGAATTCGGGAAGTTTTGCTTGTATCCATGCCTTGGACATTCAATCCTCCGTCAACCAGGATACGACACTCCCCAAAGGATATCAACGATCATGCAACGGTTGTTCAGGGAAGTTATGGTTTTGCGCCGCCGAATTCACGCGCCAGTCGGGCCAGTTCTGCCAGCCGCTGATCCACCAGATGGTAGATGGTTCCGGCAGGGAATGTGCCGCCCTTGCCGAGCGCGCCAGCCGCGACACCGGTGAGGATGCCGAGGGCCTGTTCGATGCTGCGCACCGGGAAGAGGTGGAATCGTCCCTCGCGCACGGCCTGCACGATCTCGTCCTTGAGCATCAGGTTGACGGCGTTGTCCGCTGGGAAGAGAACGCCTTGCTCTCCGGTGAACCCGCGCCGTCGGCAGACCTCGTAAAAGCCTTCGATCTTCCGGTTCACGCCGCCCACGGCCATGATCGCGCCGGTCTGGGAAACCGCGCCGGTAAAGGCATAGCCAAGCCGGTTCGGCACTCCGGATAGGGCCGAGAGCAGCGAGGCCAGTTCCGCGCCCGAGGCCGAGTCGCCTTCGATGCCCGCGTAGCTTTGTTCGAAGCACAGGGACCCGGTGAGCACGATGGGCTTGTTCTGGGCAAAGAGGCGCACCAGATAGCTCTTGATGATCATCATGCCCTTGGTGTGGATGGGGCCGCCGAGTTGGGCCTCCCGCTCCAGGTCCAGGATGCCTCCGTGTCCCACGCCCACGGTGCAGGTGATCTGGTGGGGAAGGCCGAACTCGTAGTCGCCGAAGAGGGTCACGGACAGCCCGTTGCACATGCCCACGGCCTCTCCCTCGGTGGAGACCTTGATCACCTCGCGTTCATAGTCGCCCATGTACTCCTCTTCAAAGAGGTTCGAGCGGAAATCACGCGTGCCCACGGCCTCGCGCAGGTCACAGTCTTCCACCAGCGTCCGGCCATCCATGGCCGCCAGGGCCGAGGCTTCGATCATCCGTTCGCGCACCAGCGGGAAATAAAGCGAGAGTTTCTTCTGGTCCTCGGCCAGCCGGGAGGCGAAGTCCACCAGTCCGGCCATGGCCTCGCGGGTGAAGGGCAGGAGCCCGGATTCACGCACGATGCGGCCCAGCACGGCAAGATAGTTGCGGATATTGGCGGCATTGCGGGGTGCAGTGGGCTGCAGGTGCGCCTTGAGCTTGAAGAATTTCTGGAAGCGGTCGTCGTGGTAGAGCAGGGACTCGAAGTTGTCGTCCGTGCCGATGAGTACGATTTTAAGGTCCAGGGGGATTGATTCCGGTTCGATGGTCTTGGTGCGGATGCCTTCGTCCACCGGGTCCTCGATGCGCGAGCACCCGGCTCGGAGCGCCCGCAGAAGTCCTTCCCAGGAGGCGGGCATGGAGAGCAGGTCCTCGGTGTTGAGCACCAGGAAACCGTTGTTGGCCCTGTGCAGCGCCCCGGCCCGGATCAGGGTGTGGTCGGTATAAAGCGCCCCGAGTTCCGCCTCGCGCTCGATGCTGCCGAGCAGGTTGAAGCCTGTGGGGTGATGCTCCACCACGATAGGTGCGCCCTTGGTCTCGGAGTTGTCCACAAACAGGTTCACCTCAAAACGCGAGAAATATTCGTCAGCCTGGGTCTGCTGGTCCGGGCCGGACTGGGCCTGGCCCTGGGCCGGCGGGGTATCGCGGGGCAGGAAGTGCTCCACGTTGTCCACCATGTCCTCCTCCATCTCCTTCAAAAACCCGGCCAGCTTTTCCACCTGGCCGAAGGCGGTCCGAAGGGAGTCCATGATTTCTTTCAGAGCTTCGCGGGCGAGCGTTTTGTTCAGCTTGAGTTCATCACGCTTGAGGGTGTGCTCGTTTTTGTTGATCTTGCGCAGATGGACGTTGATTTCCGAGAGAACGGTGTCGCCTTCTTCCTTGAGCCTTTTGCGGGTGTCGGCGTCGAGTTTTTCGAATTCCGCGTCCCGGATGATCTCGTCATCGACCACCGGGGAGATGGTCAGGGCGCCGGAGTCGTCCATGTCCAGGGCAAACCCCTTGGCCTCGGCCGCGTCCTCCATCTTGGTGAACAGTTCTTCGCGCCGACGGGCATACCGCTTGTTCAGGGCCTCATGGCGCGCATGGGCGGATTCCTGTTCCAGGCAGGCCGGGACCTCGATGCGGATGCGGGCCATGGCCTTGGTCATGGCCGCCTTGAATTTCTTGCCCGACCCGGAGGGCAGGGACACGGCCACTGGCCTGTCCTCGTCCTCGAAGTTATACAGGTAGAGCCAGTCCGGCGGGGTCGGTGCCTTGGCTGCGGCAGGGCTCAGATAGTCGGTGACAAAATAGGTTCGGCCCATGTGGCCTTCGCCAGCCAGGTAGATGTTGTATTCGTTGCCTGGGATGCGCAGGGACAGGTCCAGGGCCTGGATGGCCCGTGGCTGGAACCGGGCATACCCGTTCTTGGTTTTGATGTCGTCGCTGGTGGCGTAGGGAATCTTGGCCGGGTCCAGAGTTGCCTTGAGTTTGTCGGCAGGGAGCCCCTTGGGAACGCGTATTGTGATCATGTTGCCTCGTTTTTCATCCATATTTTCCGGCACGACCGGGAAATACAGCCTACCCAAGCCCGCGCCCATTGTCACCCTCCCAATTGCCCCCCTGTCGCGAGCACATCATATGACCGAGTTATGTAGCACATGAGTTGACCGACCGATGGTTCTCTGAGGAGGACCATCCATGCGTCGCTCAGAAATCAACCAAGAGGTCAGGATGATGCGCTTTGAGGACCTGTACGAACGGTACCGCTGCGACAGAATTAATTGTGAAACCGCTGCTGAGCTGCTGGGTACGTCTTTAAGCACCTTTTATCGTTGGCGACGACGATATGATGAAAACGGCCAAGAGGGGTTGGCGGATCAACGACTGGGCAAGCTTTCTGCCCGTCGCGCCCCGGTTGACGAAGTGGCCGAAGTGCTTTCGCTTTTCAAGACAAAGTACCACGACTTCACGGTCAAGCACTTCCACGAAAAGCTCACTGGGTATGGCATCAACCGCAGCTACACCTGGACCAAAAACATCCTTCAGGGCGCGGGACTGGTGACAAAGGCCTCACGGAGGGGTGCGCACCGCCGAAAGCGCCCTCGAAGGCCGTTGCCCGGCATGTTACTGCATCAGGACGGCTCGACTCATGAGTGGGTTCCCGGCATCATTTGGGACCTCATCGTGACTATGGATGACGCCACAAATGAGATCTACTCTGCGTTTTTTGTGGAGCAGGAGGGCACGGCGAGCACGTTTCGGGCGTTGCAGGAGGTGATCGAGAGTCAGGGTCTTTTCTGCTCGTTCTACACCGACCGGGCGTCGCACTACTGGCACACACCGGAGGCTGGCAAGAAAGTTGACAAGAACCAGCCAACTCAGGTCGGGCGGGCCCTGACCCGTCTTGGGATCGAGATGATCGCGGCCTACTCTCCTGAAGCTCGTGGTCGCTCGGAACGGGCGTTTGGGACACTGCAAAACCGACTTCCCCAGGAGCTCCGCCTCCGGCGCATCACCGAGCTGCACGAGGCTAATCGTTTTCTTCAGGAGAGCTACGTTCCTGAACACAATGCTCGGTTTCGCGTGTCACCCGAGGAAGAAGGAACAGCCTTTGTCTCCTGGGTCGGGACAGGCTTGGCCGACATCCTCTGCGTGCAGGAGGAGCGCACCGTGTGCAACGACAACACGGTCCGCTACAAGGGGCTGACGCTCCAGATTCCGGCAGACAAGCACCGTTATCACTACGTGAAGGCGAAGGTGTCGGTCCATGAATACCCCAACGGAGAAATGTCAGTCTTTCATGGACCGCGAAAACTGGCCGAGTATGACCGGGAAGGGAATTTAGCGATAAACGGCAAGAGGCATGCCGCGTGAGTCAACGCCGTGGGGGCGGGCCTGGGCTAGCCCAGGCCCGCCCCCACAGCCCCTCGCGGAGTCGGTCATATGATGTGCTACCTAAATCGGTCACTTTAAAATGCTATTGACAGTGGCGAAGGTTCTTCACCTCTCGGGGGAATTGTGGCATGCTAGCACCAAAGACAATCGTCTGACCTGCTGACTGTGCTGCGACTGCCACTGGAGGCGACGCATGAGTATCCGCATCCCCCCGCTGATGTCCGGCGGATTGATCACCAACTACCACTGCACATCCAAGTGTCGGCACTGCCTGTATCGTTCTTCGGCCAAACGGGAGAAGGGGTATGTGGACTATCAGACCGCTCGCGACTGTTTCCGAACAGCCCGGCGCATGGGCTGTCAGAACATGCACATCGGCGGCGGCGAGTCGTTTTTGGACTTCGAGGGGTTGAAGGAGGTCTTGCGGGCGGCCCAGCGCGAAGGGATCACCATCGAATATGTGGAGACCAACTCCATCTGGTTTTCGTCCCTGGACCGGGCCGTGGAGATGCTGGGGGAGCTGAAGGGGTTGGGGTTGGAGCAATTGCTGGTCTCCATCAGCCCGTTGCACAATGAATATATCCCCCTGCGCAAGGTGCGCGGGGTCATGGCCGCCTGCAACCGCTCAGGCTTGCAGATTTTCCCCTGGGTGAAGGGTTTTTTGCCCGATATGGAGACCTTGGACGAGAACGTCACCCACAGCATCGAGGAATATCAGCTGCTTTTTGGTTCCGACTATCTGGAGGATTTCCCTGATCGCTACTGGGTGCACTGGGGCGGACGGGCGCTGGAGACGTTTCGGCAGTTCGCCATCCTGCGCCCGGCCAAGGTCTTCATCGACATGACCGATCCTTGCCGCTGCCTGCTCGATACTACCCATTTTCACTTTGACCTGAACGGCAACTACATTCCCGGCCTCTGCTCCGGGCTGGCCATCCGGCGGGAGGACGTGGAGCATGTTTTGCCTGCCTCGAACTATCCGGTCATCAACGCTCTGGTGGAGGAGGGGATGGGTGGGCTTGCGGCCATTGCCGGTCTGGCGGACATCAAGCCCTCACGCGAGGGCTACATGAACAAATGCGACCTTTGCGATGATCTGCGCGGGCAGTTGTCTCGCGCGGGGTGGGCAGGGTCCGGGGAATTGGCTCCAGCCGGGCACTATGCTTGACGAAGGTAGGGTGTCAGGATACAAAATCGCATGCTGGAAAAATTTGTATCACGACATTGGCGAGGCTGGAGACACATCAGGTGACGCTCCGGTCAAAGCAGTGTGGATTTTGAGCCGCGCCGGGAGACCGAGGGCGGTTTTTTGTTTGGAATGACCTGCACGGGGTCGGCAAGCTGACCCGATACATCTTGAGGAGGAACAATGGACAAACGGATTTTCTTGCCACAATCGGAAATGCCGACCAAATGGTACAACCCGATGCCCGACCTGCCCACACCCATGGCGCCGCCGCTTGATCCCGAGACCCTGGAGCCCTTGGGGCCGGAAAAGCTCTCTGTCATTTTTTCCAATGCCATCATCGCCCAGGAGATGAGCCAGGATCGCTGGATCGACATTCCTGAAGAAGTGCTTGACGTCTATCGCATCTGGCGACCCTCGCCCCTGGTGCGGGCCGAGCGGTTGGAGCGGGCCATCGGCGCCAAATGCAAGATTTTCTACAAGGACGAGTCTGTCTCGCCCGCCGGGTCGCATAAGCCGAACACCTCGGTGCCCCAGGCCTATTACAACAAGATGGAAGGCGTGAAGCGCATCACCACCGAGACCGGCGCGGGGCAGTGGGGAACGGCCCTGGGCTTTGCCTGTGCTCAGTTCGGTCTGGACTGCACCGTGTACATGGTCAAGGTGAGCTTTGAGCAGAAACCGTATCGGAAGATTCTCATCAACAGCTACGGGGCCACCATCTATCCCTCGCCGAGCCCGGCCACCCGCACGGGCGCGGCCATGCTGGAAAAGGACCCGGACTGCAAGGGTTCTCTTGGGTTGGCCATCTCCGAGGCTGTGGAAGACGCTGCCACCCATGATGACGCCAAGTACGGCCTGGGATCGGTTTTGAACCACGTGCTCATCCACCAGACCATCACCGGCCTGGAGGTCAAGAAACAGATGGCCATGATCGGCGAGAAGCCGGACTACCTAGTTGGCTGCGTGGGCGGCGGGTCCAACTTTGCCGGGCTGGTCACTCCCTATATTCCTGAGAAACTGGCGGGTGAAAAGATTCAGTTCATCGCCATCGAACCCAAGGCCTGCCCGACCCTGACCCGTGGTGAATATCGGTACGATTACGGCGACATGGCCCGCCTGACCCCGCTGATCAAGATGCACACCCTGGGACATTCCTTCATGCCCGCGCCTATCCACGCCGGTGGTCTGCGCTACCATGGGGACGCGCCGATCGTCTGCAATATGGTAGCGGAAGGCATGGTTGACGCAAAAGCCTACTTCCAGACCGAGTGCTTCGAGGCGGCCCAGCTTTTCCTGCGGACCGAGGGCTACTTGCCCGCGCCGGAAACCTCCCACGCCATCAAGGGGGCCATCGAGGTTGCCAAGACGGCCAAGGCAGGGGAGAACGTGGTCTTCCTCTACTCCGGCCACGGCATGCTCGACCTTGCCTCCTACGACAAGTACATGACCGGCGAGATGACCAACTTCGAACTGCCCCAGGCAGACATCGACAACGCCCTCAAGGAATGTCCGGTTATCTAGTCCTGACGATATGAAATGAAGAAGGGAGCCCCCAAGCGGGGGCTCCCTTCTTTGTGATGTGGAACTGTTTCGGGAATGAGGTTCGGCGTTAGCCTTTATACTGGGCGTCGCTGAAGCCTAATACGGGGATAAAAATAAAACCCAGCAGGAAGCAGCCGATTCCGAACAGTACTCCCTTGCCAAATTTTTTGGCCAGATCGATGCAGACGACGAGGGCTATGATCAGGTTCAGCAAAGGGACCAATAGCAGCAGCAGCCACCACCAGGGACGACCGACGATCTGGAGCAGCACGTAGAAGTTGTAGATGGGGATGATCGCAGCCCAGCCTGGCTTCCCAGCTTTTTCAAAGACGTACCAAAAGCCTGCGATAACGGCGAGGAAGATAATGAGTGAAATCAATCCTGGCATTCCGCCCTCCCTGGAATTGATGATGATGATCCCCCCTGGGACCGAATATTGGGACCATCAATATCATTGCATGGAGGTCGGGACAAGGGGGGTATCTGGGGGCAACAATGGCGACGAGGGGTTGAGTTGCGTCTTGAGGGCGTTGATGCGTCGCCAGGACTGGAGGATGCGCCAGGGGCTGATGCGGTCGGTCGCAACCAGGTTCATGATGATGGCGTGGGCCTTGGGCACGATGTCCGGGTCGAAGGTCAGGTTGTTGCCGAAGAGCAGGATGTCGCAGCCTGCGTTGATGGCCAGGAAGATCGCTTCCTCCAGGCCGTAGCGGTCCGTGATGGCACGCATGTTCAGGTCGTCTGTGACCACCACGCCCTCAAAGCCGATGCTCTTGCGCAGCATGCCGGTGATGACGTGGCGCGAGAGGCTGGCCGGGTGGTCGGGGTCCCAGTCGGTGTTGAAGAGATGGGCGGTCATGACCATGTCTGCCCGTCCGGACCGGAGTATGGAGGTGAAGGGGGCCAGTTCGGCCTGGGTCCAGGTGGCGGTGACGTCGGGCAGGCCGAGGTGAGAGTCCGTGGTGGACGAGCCATGGCCGGGGAAATGTTTGACGCAGGAGAGCACGCCCCCTTCGTGGAGCATGTCGATGAATGCCTTGCCATGCTCGGCCACGACCTTGGGGTCGGCGGAGAAGCTGCGCCCGAGCTTGCCGATGGCCGGGCAGTCCGGGTTCACGTTCACATCCAGCACCGGGGCGAAATCGATGTTGATCCCCTGGTCCGAGAGCTGTTTGCCGATGCCCAGCCCGGCGGCCATGGTGGCCAGCAGGTCGTCCGGGACCTGGCCCAGGATGGCAGCCGAGTCGGTCTCGCGGAAGCCGTTTTTGGCATTCAGACGCTGGACCAACCCACCCTCCTGGTCCACGGCAATGAAGAGCGGGGTGCTATTGATGGTTTGCAATGCCCAGGTCAGCTTTTGCAGCTGGGCCGGGTTTTCGATGTTTCGCGGTCCGCTGCCAAGCTCCACGTCATGGCTGAAGAGGATAACCCCGCCCAGGTGGTATTGGAGGAGATCGCGCGCCACCGGGCTTTCCGGATCCACGCTCGTGCCCCGGAACCCGGCCATGAGCATCTGTCCGACCATCACCTCAAGCGGTGGGGCGGTCTGGTCCGGTTCGACCTGGACCGGGACGTTCGGGTCCGGGGTCGGGAAGGGGGCTTCGGGCTG
>JAHJKV010000106.1 GCA_018822065.1 Pseudomonadota bacterium | reverse complement strand
GTGGTGCGCGTTCCGGCCGGAATGTACTACGGGGCTTCCACCCAGCGGGCCGTGGATAATTTCGTCATCAGCGGCACGGTGCTGCCGCCGGTGTTTCATTTTTCCCTGGCGCTTCTCAAACGGTGCGCGGCCATCGTCAATATGGAGCTTGATCTCCTCGATCTGGACATGGCCCAGGCCATCGCCCAGGCGGCCCAGGAGGTCATGGAGGAGAGTTTTGACGAGCATTTGGTGGTGGACGTATTTCAGACCGGGTCCGGCACCTCGACCAACATGAACATGAACGAGGTCATTGCCACCCGGGCCAACGATATTTTGGACGGCGAGCCCCGGACCAAGGGCAGGGTGCATCCCAACGACCATGTGAACAAGTGCCAGTCATCCAACGATGTCATCCCGACCTGCATCCACGTGGCGAGCATGTTGCTACTCCGCTTCAAGCTCCGGCCAGTTCTTGAAGAACTGCGCGACGCCCTGACAACCAAGGCCGAGGCGTGGCAGGAGATTCGAAAGATCGGACGCACCCACCTTCAGGATGCGGTGGAGATGACCCTGGGTCAGGAAGTTTCCGGTTTTGCACGACAGATCGAACTGGCTCTGAACCGGCTGGAGGCTGTGGAGCCAAGGCTCACGCCCCTGGCCTTGGGCGGCACAGCTGTTGGCACCGGTCTGGGGGCCCACCCAGAATTTGCGGCTCGGACCATTGCGGCCATGGCCGAATATCTGGAACTGCCTTTCACTGAAACAGAAAACCATTTCGAGGCCCAGGCCTCTATCGACTCCGTGGTGGAGCTTTCGGGCGCGCTGCGCACTCTGGCCATTTCCCTGACCAAGATCGCCAACGATATCCGCTGGCTCGGCTCCGGCCCCAGGCTCGGCCTGGGCGAAATCCGGCTGCCTGCTTTGCAACCAGGTTCCTCGATCATGCCCGGCAAGGTCAACCCGGTCATCCCCGAAGTCGTGGTTCAGGTGGCGGCCCAGGTTGTGGGCAATGACGCGGCCATCGCCTGGGGCGGGGCAGGGGGATATTTTCAGCTGAACACCATGCTTCCCTTGGTGGCGCAGAATGTTCTCGAATCCATGGAACTGCTGGCAAACGCTGCCCAGGCCCTGACCGAAAAATGCGTCCAGGGTCTTATAGCCAACGAAGAACGTTGCCAGTCAAACATCGCCCGCAGCCTGGCCATCGTCACCAACCTCGTGCCGCATATCGGCTACGACCGGGCCGCCGAGATCGCGAACCGAGCGTACGAGTCCGGCCAAACTATCGAGGAGGTGGCTCTGGCTGAGGGGATCATGGACGCGGCCGAGCTGCATAGTGTGCTCTTTGGGGAGGATCGCTGAGGAGACTTTGCCCCTTTTGCTTGAAGGTTTGTGTCGAACCATTTACAACCTCTTCAAAATTAGTCTTTGAGAGGTCCTGTTATGAAACGATGTGTTCTCGTCCAGTTGCTTGTCTTCTCGGTTGCACTTTGCCTTCCCGTCATGTCCCAGGCGGGGAATGTCCACATCCGTTTTGGCATTCTGCCCGTTTTGGATACGCTGCCGTTGCAGGTCGCCGCGACCGAGGGGTTCTTTGCGGCCCAGGGGCTGGATGTGGAGCTGATTAGTTTCAATTCCGCCCTGGAAAGGGAC
Source organism: Pseudomonadota bacterium (assembly GCA_018822065.1). Taxonomy (GTDB): domain Bacteria; phylum Desulfobacterota; class Desulfovibrionia; order Desulfovibrionales; family Desulfovibrionaceae; genus JAHJKV01. Next base: position 1,125 of record JAHJKV010000106.1, on the reverse strand, counting down.
GTTGCCTTGCAGACAGGCCAATTGGACGGATATTTCGGTGACCTCGTCGCCGCAGTGCTGCTGCTGCAAAACGGCGTGACCATGCCCGTGGCCCTGACCAGCTACCATACGACCCCGGGCCAGCCCATGTTCGGCATCGCCACCGGACCCGCCCTGAAAAACGCCACCCTGGCGGACTTGAAGGGCAAGAAGATCGGCTATTCCAAGGCCACGATCATGGAATTTCTCCTGGAGCAGTTGTTGCTGAAGAACGACCTGCCTGCCGACTACTTCGAGCGCGTGGAGGTCAAAAAGGTGCCCATCCGCATGCAGATGGTCCTGCAGGACCAGCTCGACTGCGCCCTGCTTCCCGAGGCTTTGCTCTCCCTGGTCAAGTTCAAGGGCGGCGGGCTGGCCCTCACGGCTGAAAATCTGGACATTCCCCTGACCATTCTGGGGCTGCATGAGAAATATTTTGCTGACAACGGGGCGGTCTACAAGAAGTTCGTGGCCGCATATACCCAGGCCGTGGCAGCCCTTGCAGACACGCCGGAGAAGTATCGCGATCTTATGGGCAAGACCTGCCATGTGCCGCCGCCGCTCCTACCCGAGTTCCCGATCTTTCGCTATCCTGCGCCCGAACTGCCCAGCCAGGCGGATGTGCAGATGGTAACGGCGTGGATGAAGTCCGTGGGCATGCTCAAGGGTGACATCGCCTATGCCGATGTGGTCGCCCCAATGAAACCCTAGCCCGTCAATCGTTTATGCTGCAGGCCTACGATCTTACCAAGTCCCACCGCCCCGGCGAACCGGTGCTCCAGGGGGTGAACCTCGACCTTGGTTCGGAGGAAACCCTGGCAGTGGTCGGTCCGAGCGGTTGCGGCAAGACCACACTGCTTTATGCCCTGGCGGGATTGAGCTTGCCGGACCATGGGAGTGTGACCCTGGACGGGGAGGCGATTCTTGCGCCCCGGTCAGATGTCTCCATTATCCTGCAGGACTACGGCTTGCTGCCCTGGCAGACCGTGCTGGACAACGTGGCCCTGGGTCTCAAGATTCGGGGCATGGGCCGGGCCGAGCGGTATGAGCGCGCCCGTGCACAACTGGCCGAGCTTGGTATTCAGGGGCGGGACCGTGACTTTCCGG
>JAHJKV010000105.1 GCA_018822065.1 Pseudomonadota bacterium | reverse complement strand
TGGCATAGTCGCCCTGGGAGATGTATTCGATATATTTTGGAATATTGATGGAGCCTGGGCATTTCTGGCGACAGGGAGCCAGACAGTCCGAGGTCTCGTTCAAGTGCTGGATGCGGTCCGTGATGCCCTGGACCGACATGACCCCGCGCGGGCAGGCCTCAACGCATTTGTAGCAGGCGCGGCAGGCGGTGGGGTCCACCACGGGATAGCCGTGGGGGCCCATGTGGATGGCGTCGAAGGGACAGGCGCGAACACAGCTTCCCTCGCCCAGGCAGCCTTCGGGACAGAACTTGGAACCAGCGTGCAGCAGGTGCTGGGCACGGCAGTCCCGAACGCCCTCGTAGTGGTAAATGGTTTCGGCGCGCTGTCCGCCGGTGCAGTCCACTTCGGCCAGCTTGGGTTCCATTGTGACCACGGTCAGGCCCATGATGCGGGCAACGGCCTCGGCCACTTCCTGACCACCGACTACGCACACGTTGGCTCCGGCCTTGCCAGCGACCACGGCCTTGGCAGCGGGGGTGCAGCCAGGAAAACCGCAACCGCCACACTGGGCGCCAGCCAGGGCGTCGTTGACTTCCTGGATGCGCGGGTCTTCCTCGACGTAGAATACCTTGGAGGCGGCAGCGAGGACGACGGCGGCAACAAAACCGATGCCGAAGAGGAGTAGAATGGATGATGTAATCATATCGCGTCCTTAAATCATGCCCTTGAAGGCAAAGAAGGCCAGTGACATGAGCCCGGCCATGATGAGGGCGATAGGCGTTCCCCGAAGCGACTGGGGAATGCGGACAGTGTCGAGTTTTTCGCGGATGCCCGAGAGCAGCAGCAGGGCAAGGCCGAAGCCAATGCCCGAGGCAACGGCATAGACCACGGACTTGACGAAACCGAATTCTTCGCGCTGCACGATGATGGCGATGCCCAGGATGGCGCAGTTGGTGGTGATCAGGGCCAGGAATATGCCCAAGGACTCGAACAGGGGCGGGATGACCTTTTTCAGGAACATCTCCACGAACTGGACCAGGGCGGCAATGACCAGGATGAAAACAATGGTTTGCAGATAGCCGAGGTCATAGGGGGCCAGCAGGAATTTCTGGATGGCCCAGGTGATGGCCGTGGCCAGGGTCGCCACGAAGACCACCGCGCCACCCATGCCGATGGCCACGCTGGTTTCCTTGGAGGTGCCGATGAAGGGGCAGTTTCCAAGGTATTGTGCCAGGACGATGTTGTTGACGAAAATCGCCGCGATGATGAGCAGGAAGTATTCCATTTACTTGCCCCCCAGGCCCTGGCACATGCCGCAGGTCTTGCAGTCGTGGGTGGGGCCATCGATGGCGGCCTTGCCCTGCTTGCGTCGCTGCCAGTTGGTGAAGTAGTTCATGCCGCCGAGCACCAGCCCCAGGCCAACGAATGCGCCGGGAGCCTCGACCATGAAGCCGAAAGGCTTGAACCATTCCGCCGTGATTTGGGCACCAAAAAGGGTGCCGCTCCCCAGGAGTTCACGCAGGGCACCGAGGAAGGTCAGGGAGAGGGTGAAGCCTATGCCCATGCCCAGGCCGTCAGCCACGGCCAGATGGATCGGGTTTTTGGAGGCGAATGCCTCGGCCCGGCCCAGAATGATGCAGTTGACCACGATGAGCGGTACGAAGATGCCGAGTTGAGTATAGAGCGGGTAAGCGTAAGCCTGCATAAGCAGTTCCACGGCCACCACCAGGGAGGCGGCGATGACGATGAAGCAGGCGATGCGTACCTTGGCCGGGATGGACGTGCGCACCAGGGAGACCATGAAGTTGGACAGGGTGAGCACGAAGATGACCGCCAGACCCATGCCCAGCCCGTTGTCCGCCGTCTTGGTCACGGCCAGGGTGGGGCACAGGCCGAGAACCAGCCGGAACGGCGGCAGGTCTTTCCAGAGCCCTTTGGTGAATTCCTTGATAAATTTACTCATGATGCGACTCCGCTAGGAAGATGGCCAGGTGGTGGCGAATTGGTCTTTCAGGCTTTCGTAGATGGTCAGGGCCTTGCCGATGGCCTCCATGGCCGCGCCAGAGGAGACGGACGCGCCTGAGACAGCCTCGATGTCGCCGCCCGTGCTGGTCAGGGCAAGGCCGTCGAGGGCGTGCCCCTTGAACTGGGCGGTGAAGCCGTGTTTTGCCACCTTGCTGCCGATGCCAGGGGTTTCCTTCAGGGTGGTGGTGCCGATGCCCGCCAGCTTGTCGTTCACCAAATCCAGGCCGACCATGATGCCGAGATCGCCGCCATAGCCTCGGCCAAAGGTCTCTATGGCCACGCCAGTGAGCTTGCCTTGCTCCATGGCCGGGAACACGACGACATCTTCCCCGGAGGGCAGGGTGAATTTCTTTCGATCCTTGACCGGATCATTATCCGCCTTGTCGAACACCTGGGCCAGGGCCGGGCCTTGTACGAAAACCAGCTTTTGCTCCTCGATGCGCTCGGTGGTGACTTCTTTCAAGAAGGAGAGAGTTAGACCCGAGAGGCCGCAGATCAACGAGAGGATGCAGACCATCTTGAGTATTTCACGCATGATTGTCTCCTGAAATATTCAAGCCGAAGGGTTTGGGACGTAATTTTTCCAGCATGGGGGTGAGCAGGTTGGCCAGCAGGATGGCAAAGGCCACGCCGTCGGGGTGCGTGCCCCAGACTCGAACGACCATGACCAGGGCTCCGGCGAGGAAGCCAAAGGCGAGCATGGGAATGCGGCCCACGGGCGAACTGGAGGGATCTGTGATCAGGAAGAAGGCTCCGAAGATCACAGTGCCCGTGGCTAGGTGGAAGAGCGGGGACGGGTGCATGCCGGGCTCAACCAGAAAGAACAGGGTCGCAGTGGCCAGAACACCGGTCAGGAAGCTGACAGGCATGTGCCAGCGGATGCGCCCCCGCAACAGGAGATAAAGGCCTCCGACGAGCAGGGCCAGGATATGGCTCACGCCGAGTCCGGCCACCTGTTTGCCGAGGAGCAGGTCCGTCAGCGGGATATTGGCAACGGCTTCGACGCCGAAGTGTTTGAGCTGGGCCAGGGGATCGGCGAAGGAGGAGCCGAGCATGTTCAGTTCGATATCCATGGACTCGGGCCAGGAGAGGTGAAGGGATGCCCAGGAGAGCAGCGCGGCGTTCAAGGGCGATCCGCCCAGGCCGCCGAAGATGGCCTTGCCGAGGACGATGGTGATTGCGCTGCCCACGGTGACCAGCCACCAGGGAGCCGTGGCTGGGAGCAGGAAGGAGAAGATGAGCCCCAGGAGCAGGGCGTTGAAGTTGTCCACTTCCTGGGGGCGTCCCATGACCTTCCAGCAGGCGGCTTCGACGAGCACGGCCACGCTGCAGGAAAGGGCCATGACCCGCAGGGCGGGGAACCCATAGGTGACTACGGCCAGCAGCGCTGCTGGCATCAGGGCCAGAATGGTTTCAAGCATCAATCCGTTGAAAGTCCGTCCGCAATGAATGTGGGGCGGACAGGAGACGGTGAAGAGCGTTTTCGGTGGTCGTATCATGTGTTCCATCCTCAGCAGCATTTGGGCGCTTCGGCCTTTTCAACGGGGTTTTCGGTCAGATCCATAGCGGCCAGTTCTTTCTTTGCCAGTCGGATGTATTGCAAAAGAGGGCGTCTGCCAGTGCAATGATAGCCGCAGAGACCACATTCCATGCAGGCATCCACGCCGTATTGGCGGGCTCTGTCGTAGAGTCGGAATTCTGCCGTGCGGCTGATCATGTTCGGCAGGATGCGCGAGGGGCAGACGAGAACGCACTCGCCGCAGTTCAGGCAGGGGTTGTCCTCCACCGGGGGGAAGGCTCCGTGGGGGATGACCTGGACTGCCAGGGAGTCCTTGGATATCCCGGCTTCCAGGCTGATGGCGGTTTCTCCTCGCAGGGGGCCACCAATGATCACGCGGTCACGCTCCGTTGCGGTGATATTCGACATGTCCAGCAAGGCCTTGAGTGGCGTGCCAATCATGGCATGCACGTTCTTGTCTCCCACTGTGACCACTGTCTGGGTGCAAGGAAGTCCCGTTTCCATGGCCTGGCCGATGAGGAAGAGTTCCAGCACGGAGAGGATGGCGAAGTCCGGGGGATTCTCCTCACCGGTCACAGCCTTGATCACCAGTGGGTCGAGGCCGTTGGGATAGACGGGCGCGAGGAGGCGCACGGCACAGGATCCGAAGGCCGAGGCGTCAACGCCGACACCGGCCAGGATTACCTGGGAGGGCGTGATCACGCTTTTGGCTGCGGTCAGTCCCCGGGCCACGAAGGGCCGGTAATCCCGCAGCAGCTGCTCCTGGACCAGGATGCCCGGTTCCGGGGGCATGGCGTTGATGATCAGCGTCTTGGCGCTCGGCATCCGGGTGGTGTCGATTCCCAACTCCGCCAGGATGGTTTTCAGTTCTGCCCCGGTGGTCTGAGAGAGATCACGTGGCTCCACGCTTCCCTCGCCTTTGGCGCGGATGATCATGGAGAATTCCGAGAGTCCGGATATCTCGACCACTTCGCCTGCTAAGGGAGAGTGGAGGTCACCCTGGCCGGAAACCTTGGCTTTGGCTACCAGATCGCCAGCCAGGACCGTGTCGCCGGGCTTCACCACCGGGGTGAAGCAGGCCAAGTCAAGGGATATCTGTTCGCTGCGAGGGCCGTCCAGCATGGAACCAGTCAGCCCGATGTTCAAGATGAAGTCTGATTTCGGCATGGGATCACCTGATGTGGCACTGGCTGCAGCCGTTTTCGCCATAGGGGCCCTTCTTGAGCTCCTCGTGGCAGTTCATGCACTTGTCGTGGAACGCGTTCGTGCGAGTGAGCACCAGTTCGCGGTTCGGTTCCGGACTGTGGTGGCACTGGGAACAAGGGGTGAAAGAGCCCTTGTAGTTGCTCATATCCTTGCTGTTGTGGCAAGGGCCGCAGCCCTTGATGCCCTGCTCGAACATGTCTTCGTGACAGGTCGAACAACGCTGGTGGGCGGCCTCGCGCACGCTGGGTTTGTTGCCTTCGCTCACCTGGCCGTGGCATTGGCCACACCCGACCGTGTCGGGGTCGATGTTTTCGTCGTGGTGGCAGGCCTGGCAATCATCCGCCGCGTAGTCGATGTGGGCGTCGTGGTCAAAGGCCAGTTCGCCAAACTCGGCGTGGTGGCAGTTGACGCAGTAAGTCTTGTCCGGGAAGGAATTGACGTGCTCGGTCACGAATGCTTCGTCGAAATCCTTCGGGTGACAAGAGCCACAAGGCAGGGGTTCGTCCTCTCCCTGATATTCAGGGCCTTCATGGTGGCAACTGGCGCAGGCCAACTGGAAGTCCTTGTGGTGGACCAGGTGGTTGAATATGACCCGTCCACCGTTATTTTCGAACAGGATGCGAACAGGCAGTTTCTGTCCCTTTTCCGGGAGCAGGTAACCTGTGGCGGCCACGCCGAGCAGGAGCACGGTGACGATGGTGATGGAGAGATAGCTTCTTCGCAAGGTACTGTTCCTCGTCCGTTGATTTCAATTCGGACACCCATACCTGATAGGGACCAGTTTCGTCCATACCTAGCCGGGATGAGTGAAAAAATGCACAAACAAAGTGAGCTGTGCTTCCTTTTTTCCGTGGACGGATGAAGTCGGTCCGTGAACGGTCATGCATCCTTCGGAGCGTTATCGTCTCCTTCGTCGGTCTGGGCGGTCTTGAGTTTCTTGGCATGGGTGGCGGCGTTGATGCCTGCCACACATCCCTCGCCCACGGCCTTGGCGATCTGCAGCGGAGGGCCAGTGATGTCACCTGCTGCAAAGACGCCGGCGACGTTGGTTCGTTGTTCCCGGTCCACGGCGACATACTTCATGGAGTCGTCGAGGCCGAGTCCCAAGCTGGAGGCGAGTTCCAGCACGCCCTTGGCACCCAGTTCGATGAACACGCCTGCGGCCGTTAGGGTCCTACCGTCCTTGAGGGTTAGACCGGAGACGGTGTCGGTGCCGTCGATGGAGGCGATTTCCACCTCAGTGATGAGGGTGACGCCTGCATCCTTCAGCCGAGCCACCAGCGGCGCGGCCACGTCCAACTCAGAGGCCACCAGGGAGACCGAGGAGGCGATCTCCGAAAGGGTCAGGGCTCCGCCCGCCGCCGCAGAGCGGCCTCCGATGATCACCACGGGTTCGTTGCGGAAGAACATGCCGTCGCAATCCACGCAATAGCTCACGCCCTTGCCCAGCAGTTCTTTTTCGCCAGGCACGCCGAGCCGGTTGCGAGAGGTGCCCATGGCCAGCACCAGGCTGCGGGCGGTGTAGGTGATGCCGGACTCGGTGGCGATCTGGAAATGTCGA
>JAHJKV010000104.1 GCA_018822065.1 Pseudomonadota bacterium | reverse complement strand
CGCTGCTTTTTATCATAGGCAAGGCCTGCCTGCCTGTGGGCGAGATCAGCTTCGACCCCAACAGGCTTGAGATGATGCAACTCATCGCGACCGGGTGGGACGTTTTTTTGGTGATGTTGGCAGGAGGGATAATCTTCGGTGTTGTCGCCTCGATATTCACCTACGTTTTTTCCCTTCAGATTATCCGCCGGACTCGCCGTCACAGGGACGCTCGTCGGAAGCTACGTCGTTCACAGGACTGATATGTTTTCTTTCGTGGTTGCCTTTATTTTCGAAACATAATAAAAAATTGTTCAATACTGATACATAGAAGCCGCAGTCTTTCTGCAAACGAACACCCTGAGGAGGGCACCATGGCGAGTTCCGGCATTGGCCTGGGAATAGGCAATAGAAGTATTTTTGTCGGGGCTGCTGTTGCGATCCTGGTTGTGGCTGTGGTGCTTGGCGCGTCCACCCTGGGTCTTGATTTGGAAATTGCTGTGGCTTTGGCTGCCTGTCTCGGTTTGCTTGTGGCTGTTGCCGGAACCAAGTGGGTGACCAGCCCTCTAGAAGCCGCCATTCTTGCCGTTGATGAATATATTGTAACAGGTGAGTCCTCGGTGTTGCTCAAGGCGACCCAGGCTGGTGAAATGGCCTCCTTGCTTGGGGCCATGACCAGTTCCATCGAAACGAATTCCTCCGGCAAATTGTTTGCAGAGAACGCGCTCAAGGCCATGCCCAATCCGGTGCTCATCACCAATGAAAAGGGCAAAGTGATCATCGCCACCCAGGCGCTCCTTGATCTAGTGAAAAAACCGTTGACCCAGGTTATCGGTTTTTCCGACAGCAAAGTGCTCTGGGGTTCCTCTGACGGCTCCATTGTCCAGGCCGTCCTGAGCGGCGCAGATTCTGTGGTCGACAGACAGGGGGAGTATACCCTGACCGATGGAAACAAGGTTCATCTGCGCATCTTTGCCAGCCGCATCGTCAGCCCCGAAGGTGCCACCGTCGGAGCCATAGTTTCCATCATCAACATGCATGCCCAGATGGGACAGCAACAGCAAATGGAGGACCAACAGGAAAAGGTCATCCAGATCGGCAAAGAGGTTTCCAGGCTGGCCGAGCGGGTCGCCTCTGCGTCCGAAGAGCTTTCCGCTTCTGCTGACGAGCAGGCCAGCGGTGCCCAGCGCCAGAAGCAACAGACAGACACTGTGGCAACAGCCATGGAAGAGATGACCGCCACTGTCCTTGAAGTCGCCCAGAATGCTTCGGCCACCTCCACAGCGGCGGATGAGGCCAATGCGTCCGCCCGTGAGGGCGTGAACCTGGTGGGCAAGGCTGTCGGAGCGATCCATGGCGTATCCGAATCCGCTGAAAAACTAGCTGAGGTGGTTCATCAGCTCGACGAACAATCCGGCCAGATTGGCAAGATCATTTCCGTCATCAACGATATCGCTGACCAGACCAACCTCCTGGCGTTGAATGCGGCCATCGAGGCTGCCCGGGCCGGTGAGGCCGGACGCGGTTTTGCTGTGGTCGCCGACGAAGTCCGCAAGCTTGCGGAAAAGACCATGGTCGCCACCAAAGAGGTCGAACAGGCCATCAAGACGATTCAGGAACGAAGCAAGCTGGCCATGAACTCCATGGAGGAGACGGGAAAACAGGTGGAGCAGTCCACGGACATGGCCAACAAGGCTGGCGAAGCCTTGCAGGTGATCATGGAGGCCATTGAGGACATGGTGCACCGGGCCACGCAGATCGCCACCGCTGCCGAGGAACAGTCCGCTGCTGCCGAAGAGATCAACCAGTCCATCGAGAATATCGCCCAGGTGGCGGCTGAATCGGACGAGGGAGCGGGACAGACCGCCGCCGCCACCCGCGATCTGGCCGAACTCTCCCAACGCCTCCTGGCCGTCTCCATGCAGTTCTCCGGCAAGAAGCAGGATTCGAGCAAGCTGAGGAGTTCTGATGGCGAAATGAAGGGTGTCCTGCCCAAGTTGATGCAGACGTTCATCCAGGAAACCTATGGAAAGAGCGTCTTCAAACACATGCAGAAGGAATTGGGCGAGCCCGTGTTTTTGCCCACCTCAAGCTACCCGGACCAGGTGTTCCTCCAGATGGCCGAGATCGCATCCTCGCAGTCGGGAACCCCGGTTCGAGAGGTGTTCCTGGCCTTGGGGCGCTACACCATGCAGAATTTCGTCAAGATGTATCCCCGATATATCAAGGATGACCGGTTGAAGGATTTCTATCTGCGCATGAACGATCTACATGCTCAGTTGACCAAGGACCAGCCTGGCATCAAACCGCCCAAGTTCACCTATGAGGACAAGGGGGATGTCTTGTTCATGAACTATCGTTCCAAGCGCGGGTTCTCCGATTATTTCGAGGGGATACTGAACGGCGCAGCAGAGTATAAGGGTGAGCCGGTCAGTATTGTGGTCAAGCCTTTGGATTCCGAAACCGCCAGGGCGGAAATAAGGTTTCTCTAGTCATTTCTGGCTGTGGTGATCCGAACGGGAGCGTTAACACATGTCTGAAGACTGGAGTAAGGCTCTTTTTCGGG
>JAHJKV010000103.1 GCA_018822065.1 Pseudomonadota bacterium | reverse complement strand
TGCTCTACTTTTGCGGATATGACATCTCCCTGCCTGATGGACCGGGCACCAACGAGTTCGAATTCACACGCTGCATGGCCAAGCGCCTGGGCAAAGGCGCCTGGTGCGTGCTGCCGAATCCCTCCTCGACCGTCCCTCACCTTGAAGACGTGAACGTCCTGTTTTACAGTCTGCCCCGGATACGAAACCTCTTCCGCTATGTGGGTTGTTGCCTGGAGGTCGCCAAAAGCATCGACCAAATGTGCACTGAAAACGACATTGATATCATTTGCCTGCGCCTGCCAGCTATCCCCGTCATTCCCTGGCTGTTGCAGGTACGTCACAAACGTCGCTTATTTCTGAAGACCCTTGGAGAATGGTGGTACAACGAACCGCCCTCCTCTTGGATCGATGGCCTGCTCCGAGGACTGGGCAACATGATGCGAAAACAGATTATCCGCCGCGCTTTGGGCATGGACGTGGCCATTGAGGGGGTCCACCGCCAGGCCATCAACCTCCTTGGCAGCGATGAATCCATTGTCCTTGTGCCGAATGCGGCCAATATCGACCACTTCACTCCCGCAGCCGGGGTTCTTCCAGGCCTCGAAGTTGATGGGGCATGGCCCGTGCTTGGCTTTATCGGAACATCGCCAAGCAGCCGCGGGGTGCGCGAAATGATAGAACTGCTCCCCCGCCTACTCATCGACTTTCCAAAAGCTGCCGTGCTTGCTGCGGGTTGGGACAACGGCATGGAAGAACTCAAAATCCGGGCCAAGCAACTCGGCGTGGCGGACCGCTGCCATTTGCTGGGTTGGATCAGCTATCCCGAGGTCCCCAAATTGGTCAACGCAATGGATATCTGTTTTTCTTTTTTTGAGCCCATTCGGATTGAACGCGAGGGTAACTGCTCTCAGAAGGTCAGACAGTATCTCGCCTGTGGCAAGCCCGTACTGAGCATCCGCTCTGGTCACGCCTTTCTGGAGGAACACGACCTCGGCAGCATTGTCGATCCTGCGGATCTGAACGGTGTGGAAACGGCTCTACGCCTTTGGCTTGAACGCATCAAAGCCAATCCCGAAAAAGTCGCGAACAAACTGCGGGAATATGCCGTTGCGCATCTCTCCACAGATCGTACCTTTCTTGACCGACTCGCCTTCTGGGAAAATTGCATCAGTACGACCAGAGAAAATCCATGAAGCATCCTGAACTTGAAACGCTTCGCCAAACGACCACCGACGAAGACCAGCGGGTCTACTGGGAACAGGAGCACGGTTTCCGAAGAAGCGACCATCCCATCGTGCGCTACTTCGCCAGCCAACGATGGCAGATGATCAAAAGACATCTTGATGCCAGCGAAGTACACACGGCTCTTGATCTCGGCTGCGGTGATGGTTTCTCCACACTGTACGCCCCCGACGATTGGGAAATCGTCTGCTGCGACGCCTCCCTGCATATGCTGCGAGGGAACACGCACTCGAAAAAAGCCCTGGCCGACGCCTGCGCTCTCCCCTTCGCGGACAATACATTCGATCTCGTGTACACTTGGGAACTGCTCCACCATGTGGAAACTCCTCGGACGGCAATGATTGAAATGCGTAGGGTCTCGAAACGGTTTGTTCTCATCTTTGAACCCAATCCATATAATCCAGCCCAGCTCGCCTTTTCCTATGTGGATAAGGAGCACTCCTGGGTCCGAAGGAACACGTTTTCCCACCTTCCCGGCCTAGCCAAACAAGCCGGGCTGCGGATCGTCTGGAGCACCATCGGCGGCCTCATCTTCCCCAACAAAACTCCCCAATGGCTTTTCCCCCTACTGCGGCTCCTCCCATTCAGGCTGCCACTGTTCGGCATCAGCCAAGTGTTGCTCCTAGAAAAAACCTGACCGAGGCCAGCATGAACGAAACCTTCCTCCACCGTCTCTGGAACTTTATTGGTCTGCCCTTCAGGCTCCTGCTCTTCGATCAGGCCTGGCTGCCGCGCTTCGGCTGGACCACTTTGGAGGAAGAGCGCTTGGCTGCCGTGCGCCCTCATGTTCAGTGTCGCTTGCTGGATATCGGCTGCGGCCCCAACACCCTCGTCAAGCTGCATGGGCAAGGAGTTGGAGTGGATGTACACGATTGGGGGGGGGGCGGCTTGGTGGTCCAGAACACCGCGGATTTACCCTTTGAAAATGGCTCCTTCGACACCGTGACCTTCATCGCATGCCTCAACCACATTCCGAATCGAGAAGCAGTGGTTGACGAAGCATGCCGTCTGCTTTCCCAAGACGGCCAAATCGTTGTAACCATGATCAACCCCCTCTTGGGTGCCGTTGGTCATGCGCTCTGGTGGTATGGCGAAGACCGAAAACGCGAGGGGATGAAAGAGGGAGAAACCGGGGGCATCTGGACCTCAGACATTGTGCGCATCTTCGCTGAACAAGGGTACCACCTTGCGCATCATAGTCGGTTTGTTTATTGGATGAACAATTTATACGTATTTAAAAAAAAGCATAGTCCGGCACACCATGACAAACACTGACCAACTTTCTATTCTTATCCCGGCGTTCAACGAAGAACTCAATATCGAGCGGACCCTCACTGAGTTACGGCAACAATTTGCAGACGCTGAAATCATCGTGGTCGACGACGGCTCAACAGATGACACCGCCAGTATCGCTTCTCGCATGGCAGGTGTTACACTTGTGCAACACAGCCACAACACCGGATACGGTTCAGCGCTCAAAACCGCCTTCCGTCGTTCCACACGTGCGGTCGTGGCCTGGTATGATGCCGACGGACAACACCGACCCGAGGACCTCAGAGCTGTCGTTCAACCCGTGCTGAACGGAGAAAAGGACGCTGTGATCGGAGTCAGGGGCGAAGAGTCAGACGTCGTCACCACCAGAGTACCCGGAAAGCGGTTATTGAAATACTGTGCACAGATCGTCGCTCGAGCGCCTGTTCCTGACCTGAATTCAGGACTTCGAGCCTTTCGGGCCGAAGTGCTCAAACGCTACCTGCATCTGCTGCCCCAAGGGTTCTCCGCCTCATCTACTACAACCCTGATCTTGATGCGGCGCGGTTACCGGCTTGGCTATGCCCCCATCCAGACCAAAGCCCGTAAGGGGACATCCACGGTCAAGATATTCCGAGACGGCTGGCGCACCCTGCAGATCATCCTGCGCCTGTTCGTGCTTTTTGATGCACTCAATTTCTTCACAGCCCTGGCCGCAGTGCAGGCCATCCCGTCCCTGGTCTACGGAACCATCATAGCCCTCATCCGCGACCAAGGATTTCCAGTTCTTGCCTCTACTTTCTTCATTTCCGGTTTGCTGACCTTTTTTATGGGCGTGGTCTGCGACCAGATCGTTGCCCTGCGCAAAGAGCGCTTTGAGCACTGATTTGTTTTGAAACCGAAACGACCTTACAACACCACAGGCTCAAACAATGATCGTGACTTTGATCCAACTGGGTTTCCTGTCCTTGTTGCTGGTAACCAGCAACGTCCTCTTGAAGCTCCACTTCAATGCCCATCCACTCACAGAATCGCTCAACTTGGCGGTGGTCCCGACGACGATCTTGTGTCTGCTTTCGAGCGGGTACGCTTGGGGGGCCTTGATTTCCATCACCAGCGCCATCTGCCTCTGGGTAGTGATGATCAACCAACACCCGCTGTCCGTCATCTATCCCATGGTCAGCCTGAGTTACGTGCTCATGATCTTCGCAGACTGGGCCGTTTTCGGCCATTCCATCACGCTAACCAAACTTATCGGTGCCGGGCTTGTCTGCCTCGGCATTCTCATTCTGTCCCGTTGACCAACGATCCCCTGGAATCCCACCGACTCTCACAAAAAGAATCATTTCCTCCCGACCACTGTCCAGCTATAGCCATGCCGGTGATGGATCTTCACATCGACAAATCCAGCATCGTTCAGCAACGCCTCGGCCTCGACCTTGGTGTAATATTTCGCGTATGCCGGATTTAATTGGTCAAAAACTACAAGATACTGTTTATTAAGGGAAATTGGAACAAAAACCGACTTCAAATACCTGGCCAAAGGAAAACGCAGCCCCGTCACCTCGATTATCTTGATATACGGTTGCAGGAGCAAAACCAGAACCCAGGAAATGAACCCAGTAACCTTTTTGGGGAGACGTTTTAATATTCCTCGCAGCGGCTGAACAACAGATAAATACATTTGGTTGTTCTCTTTTCCGTACAGCCAGACAACGATATCCCCCCCTGGTTTCAGGCAAGAATACGCCTTGCGCAGCACTGCAGCCGCATCTGGGATATGATGGATGACTCCAATGGATACGACAACGTCTACCGACAAGTCTTCCGGTATTTCGTCTCCCCTCAGCCTGAGCAGCGTCAACCGGTCGGCATGCTCGGCTGTGTTTTTCTGCAGCACAAAGAAAGAGTCTGACGGTTCCAACGCGAACACATGGGCTGCATTATACTCCATGATCATATTCACTATCCGGCCAGTGCCGCTGCCAATTTCTAGAACGGTTTTCCCTTCTAAGCCAGCGACCTTGAACAGTGGCTCAACAATATCGGCGAACAACTCCTTTGAACCATAATACCCGTCATTATCAGTATACTTGGTCCACTGGTACGAAAAGTCCTGGATGGTCTTGCTCATTCACCCTACCTTATCCTTGTCCAGCCAATCACAGTGTTGGCCGTCCGAAGCGTTTCCACCAAAGGACAAGGACCAGAAGATTCCACAGTTGATGACTGTGATCCCTGACCTTGCGCCTGTGCTCGCTGAGCAAGCGCTCCACCTGCCTTGCATCCAGCACTCCCATTTCCCTCACGCCCTGGCCAAGTATCTCCCTCGCATAGTCATGAAAACTGGTTCGCAACCAGAGCCCCACCGGCAAATTGAAACCAGCTTTTTTCCGGCCTAGGATTTTTCGGGGTAGCCGCTCCGCCATAACCTTCTTGAGCAGATACTTCTTTCTCAGCCCCGCCCTCAGTTTCATTTCTGCTGGCATGGAAAAACAGAATTCAGCCACGCGGTGGTCCAAAAAAGGTACCCTGGCTTCCAAGCCATGGGCCATGGTCATCCGGTCCACTTTTACCAGCATGTCGTTCGGCAGATAGAGCCGAGTATCCACCCAAAGCAGCCTGTCCAGAGGTCGTGAGGCCGGGCAGGCCCGAAAATACTCCTCGTAGAGAGAAAACACGGCGTCATCACCGCCACGGAAGAGTTCCGGGCAAAGGGCGGACTTGCCTTCCTGGTCATGAATCATGCGCCAACTGGCATGCGCCCGTTCCGGCGACAAGCCAGCGCCAGCCACGAAACGCTTGAGTTTGAAGTCCAGGCTGACCTTGGCCTCTGAGGCAGGAATGCTATTGACCAACCCGGCCACGCCCCGTCGCACCATGCTTGGAAGGCGTCCGTAGGTTCTGGCTAGCAAACTCGCTTGGTACGTCTCATATCCTGCCAGCAACTCGTCCGCACCATCGCCGCTATGGACCATGGTCACATGCTTCCGGGCCAATTCGGAAAGAAGATATACAGCCAGCATCGAAGAATCCGCCGTGGGCTCTTCCGCATGTGACACCACAGCCTCTAAAAGGCTGGGCACCTCAAACGCATCCACCTCCCGTCGGAAGGAGCGCACTCCCAGGTGCTCCACCACCTGTTCTGCATAGGATGTCTCATCGTAGGATCGCTCCTTGAATCCTATTGAAAATGTATTCAAGTCGGAGATGGACCGGGACATCCACCAGCAAATACTGCTTGAATCAAGTCCCCCGCTCAAAAATGCCCCGAAGGGAACGTCGCTTACTAGGCGCATGTTCACGGCTTCATGCATCAAAGAGTCAAAGTCTTCTGCCCATCGCGCATCTGATCTCGGAGCGCTCTGCATGCATCCAAGATCCCAATACCGGTCTAATTCATGACGACCATCCGCATGCACAGTCAACTGTTGCCCAGGCAAAAGCTGCTTTATGTCCGCCAGCATCGTGTGTGGAGCAGGCATCCAGTTCAGACCGAGGAACAGCGACAGGGCCAAGGGTGATACTTTTCGCTGCATTCCATCCTCAAGAACGGCCTTGATCTCGGAACCAAAACGAACTCCTGTTTTGTCCAAACAATAAAACAGCGGTTTGATGCCCATGCGATCACGGACCAGCCATAGTCGTTTCAGGGGTTCGTCCCATAAGCCAAAGGCGAACATGCCATTGAACCGATTGATGCAAGCCCGACCCCATTCCCGGTATGCAGCAAGGATGACTTCTGTGTCTGTACCCGATCGGAACGAATGACCCAACGCCTCCAATTCGTTGCGGATATCCAGAAAATTATAGATCTCGCCGTTATACGTCAGCCACAGGGATTGATCCGCAGAGGACATGGGCTGGGCACCCTTGTCAGAAAGATCCAGAATGGCTAGGCGCCTGTGGCCGAGACCCATCTCGCCCCTGGCCATAACCCCTCGCCCGTCCGGCCCTCGGTGGGCGAGGCTGTCGCACATTCGAGCAACCAACCCTTCGTCGACCGGTTGCCCTTGAAAATTCAAAATCCCTGCGATTCCACACACAATGCTCTCCCTTTCGAGCCTTGCTCTGTCCAGGTCTGCCGAAGTGGTCAGAATCAAATTGACTTTGTCCCCGACTTTACAGACACTTTATTCAATGAAATTGATTCATACTGACATGAACTGGGCTCTTGTCCCTGTGATCACACTCACTGTCTGGGCTGTATCCTTCTTCATCTCTGGAGGACATGAATATTCTGATGGACTCCATTATGCGGCCAACTCCGCCACTTTGTCACGTGATCTACACGCGGAACCGACTCTTGATTGGGAAAAATTTGTTAGCCACGACCAGGAATTAGGGGAGCCACATCCCTACGTCAATCATCTCTACACGGTGACCCTGGCCTTTGTCCAATCTGCTTTTGACAAGCCGAAACTCTGGCACGGTTCGCTCCTCTCTCTTGCATTTGCCTTGCTTGGTGCATTCAGTCTGTACCTGCTGCTGCGACATCTCCTGCCTCCAGCCCAGGCCATGTTGATTTTTGTGCTGACTATGACCAGTGCCATAACCTGGAGCACCTTGGCTCGACCCCTGACGGACACCCCCTTTTGGGGCCTTACCCTATTCACTCTCTGGTATGCCCTGCACTCTCGACGGGTATTCTCCACCGGGCTTCTTATCGGCCTGACCTGCACTTTTCGCATGCAGGGGGTGTACACTTTTCTGCTCATGCCCTTGCTTTTATGCGACCGACCTTCGATTGCCAGCGCCATTCGCACATGGCTGCGCATGGGACTTGGCGTGATTCCCTTCGCGGCTCTCTATGTCTTTATCGCTTCCGCGACAGGACCGGAGACAAGCCACGCAATGCCACCATTCCTTTACCTGGAGAAATGGAAATATTTCTACGGGACGGCCAGCCCCGCCCAGTACATAATGGCGCTCAATACCAGCCTGGGCGATCTTTTGAAACTCAACTCACTCACCCCTTTGCTTATTCCCGCAGGAGCATCACTGTTTCTCCCAGCCAAAAACCGCTTCATTAACCGACTTGCTCTTTTTGCCTTTGGCTCCATTCTCCTCCTCATTTTTACGACTTGCACCGCAGGTGCCGTGCCCACGCGCTACTACCTTCCATACCAGGCATTAATCCTGTTGGCAGCGTGGACCATGCTCAACGAACAGGCCAAGCTTTTCCCGGAAAAACTCATCCGAAGAATCTCCTGGAGCCTGTTCATCTGCATGGGCATTTTGAACATCGTCCCACTTGCACTACAACTCCCTCACATGTCATTCGAAAACATTGGACGACCGCACCAATCCGGGTTCGATCAGGTCATTCAAGACTTCCAACCCACTGATATTCTGGCAACAACTGAACCAAGACTTCTCCTTCTTTCCTTTCCTGGAAGAAACCTTGTTACCCTCCCCAATTCACCTGAGAGTTTTCTTGCCCAGGCAGGCCGAAATCATGAACTCACTGGATTGGTTTTTATTTTCAACCGACTCCAGACCGAACCAGAGCTCCAGTCACAACCATGGAGGGCCAGGGCTTCGTGGAAGGGTCAATGCTCCCCTACCCACCGCTGGACCGAGTGGAGCGCACAGCTTCAAAAAGAATCCTTCACCGACTCCTCAGGCAATCGCTTTCTCAAAATCTACGATGTTTGCGACTGGTTGGAACGACGCGTTGTTTTCGTCCGCGCCAACAAAGGTTACTAGAAAATGACTGACGTCCCTGCATTGCGCCTTTGCCTGATTATTTCATCCCTGGGCTCCGGTGGTGCTGAACGAGTGCTGGCCCAACTCGCGAATCATTGGGCCGAGGCGGGCCATCATGTCAGCGTACTTACCTTGAGCGGCCCAGAAAAACCGATATTCCATACAATGGCCCAGGAGATTCATCTCCGGCAATTGGGAGTCGCAGAAAATACTATCGGTATTTTCGCAAAAATAACCAAGCTGATACATCGGAGACAAACACTTCGAACAAGGATACTTGCGGCGCGGCCTCATGTCGTCATCAGTTTTCTCGACACCACCAACATCCTGACGCTCCTTGCGACCCGAGGCCTTGAACTACCCGTCATCGTCTGCGAACGCACCGATCCGACTGCGCACGATCCAGGTCTGTTCTGGCGTCTCCTCAGGAGGCTCTGCTATCCAAATGCAGCACGCATCGTGGTTCAGACCCAGGCCGTGTTTTCCCGCTTGTCCACTTCGTGGAGAAAGCGAACCATCGTCATACCCAACCCAATCCCCCACCCAGGAAATGCTCAACTCACGCCTCCTCCCCTCCCCCGGCCAGTACTCCTGACAGTTGGACGCTTCACCTGGGAAAAGGGACACGATTTGCTTCTCGGCGCGTTTTCCCGTGTAACCGCCGCACATCCGGCCTGGCAATTGGCTATTCTGGGAGACGGCCCATGTCGGTCTGCGCTTGAAGCCCAGACTGAAACCCTCGGGCTGAAGGACCGCGTTCATTTTATGGGGCTGGTCAACAACGTTTCGGAATATATGTTCCACGCCGATGCCTTTGTTCTGCCCTCCCGCTACGAAGGTTTCCCTAACGCCCTGTGCGAAGCGATGGCCTGCGGCCTGCCTTGCATTGCCTTCGATTGTCCGAGCGGACCTTCGGAAATCATCCGTCACAAGATTGATGGACTGCTGGTTTCCCCCGGAGATATTTCTGCATTGGCGTTGGCTATGGACGACATCATGGGCAACCCCGAGTATCGGGCCGACCTGGCAGCGCGTGCACCGGAAATCTGCGATAGATTTTCGGAACATTCCGTATTCTCCCAGTGGGATTCGTTGGTTTGCGAAACAGCATCTCCGTCGGCTTGACACGCTGCGTTAATCCCGGAACACTTCACACTATGCCTGTCGTCATGCCTCCACTCCGTTTTCTCCTCGCCCAAACACTCTTTGCGCTCGGAGTTGCCCTTCTTTGCCTGAATGTTTGGGGGTTACTGTCCCCCAACGACCAGCGAAACCAATGGAACACACAGACCACATCCTATAGCGCAGCCCTTAAACAGATAGCGGCCCTTGAACGCAACCTGCATGAAACCACGATTGAAGACGTAACCCATGTGATTCACAATGCCATGCGCCGGGGAGTCCCTCCGACATCCTCACTACGGGTCCCTCCAAGGCAAAACTGGATACTTTACTCTCTGACATGGGCTGACCCGCTCTTCCAGGCCCTCGGGCTGACGAACCTTCCCCACCTGTTTCGCGAATACCAAATGACACACCCCTGGATGGCCCTTGAACGAGGCTTCGGCATCTGCTCACAACAATCGCTCGTTCTTGCAGGCATCTTTATGGAACGCTTTTCCATCCCCGCTTCACTGGTCAACCTCAACGGCCATGTGCTGGTCCAGACGGAGTGGAAAGACGGAACGCTCTTCCTCGCCGATCCCATCTTTAACGTGGCCCTGCCTTTCGGCTTGAAAACGGCAGAAAGTCACCCGAATCAAGTCGCCACTCGCTATCCGAAAAACTCGTACGTGCCGGCCTTGTTCGGAAGCCACGACAACAGGATAATTCCCGGCGGCCCTCGAGGATTCAACCCAAAACTCTACTGGATCGAACGGACCAGTTACATCCTCATCTGGGTGATTCCCATCCTTCTTCTCCTGCCTCAGCTTCTGGACATGCTTCGGAGGCAGCGCTGATATGTGCGGCATCGCAGGCTTTATCTCCCGCTCTTCCGCGACGCCGGACAAGCTTAAAAGCATTGTCTCGCAGATGACCACCTCCCTGGCCCATCGCGGCCCCGATGATCATGACCTCTGGACCGACCCTGAGGCGGGGATCGCCCTGGGGCACCGGCGACT
>JAHJKV010000102.1 GCA_018822065.1 Pseudomonadota bacterium | reverse complement strand
TTCCAGTCGGAATCGTCCATGCCCGCAGGCTTGGTATCCATGACCGCGCCATCAGGAGCCGCGCCATCTGCGGCGGCCTGATTCGCCGTCGCGGTCTGGGTCTCGCTCTGCAAGGCCGGAGTTGCTGCCGGGCTTTGCGCTTGGGCCTGGGCCTGGGCCTCCTCAACGCCCGCGATGGGGGCCACGGCCTCGACCATGGTCTGCGTCATTGTTTCGACGCCCAGCACCCCGAAGAGGGCAAGCTTGAGGGCGGCCAGGACCACGAGCAGCACAAAGACTCTAGTAATCTTTAGTTTTGTGCCGGAGCGCTGATGACTCATCGTTTTCCTTTTGCTCTTTGAGGCTTTGCTCATGGTGGTATCTCGTGGCTTGTTTGTCTTTGAGCTTATCAAGCAGCTGACGGTCTTTTGACCGTTTCACCGCATCCTGGCGGCATTTTTGCAATTTAAGGGCCAAACTGGCCAGTTCGGCCTTGGCCCTGGAAAGATCCTGCTCCAAGCCATCCTTGTATTGCCGCCACAGCCAGATATCGTCGGCAGTGCCCTCCTTTTTCAGGCCATGCTTCAGATGGTGCTTCAGCGTGGCCGCAAGGGCATCGACCACCTTGCGTTGGTCGTCATGGGCAGCCTGGGCTTGGGCCAGCAAGGCAACAGCCTCGTCTTCCAACTGGTGGCGATAATCCAGCACCCGGTCGAGCTTGAATACAAAGGGCTTGGGCATAGGTCGTTAGTGCCACGGAAAGGCTGAGGCGGCAAGTCAGGCCTTGGCCTCGCCCGCCATGCCGCAAAATCCCTTCTCCTTGGTCTCGTCGACCCAGCGCCACATCATGCACTGGGTGCCCATGCACATTTTCATCTTGTCATCGTGGGTCTTGAGCATGGGGCAGAATTTGAACTTCGCTTCGTTCTCTGGCAGTTGCACTGGATCCTCCTGTGAATGGGGTGGGCAGGCTGCAGCCGAGCTCAGCTCGACCGAACAGGTTCGCATTCATTTCTGTCTTCCTCTTTCCTATCTCCTGGGCCGGCATTTGAAAAGCCCCAGCAGGGCAGCCCCCCTGCGGTGACGATTCATGTTCCCTTTTTCATGGCAGGCAGAACCGCGCATCATGGCGCGGGCAAGGGCGACCCGAGGATCAGCCCCGGGATGTCTCCTGCGCAGGGATCGGCCAGAGCGGGTTTGCCCAGGAGACATTTGAGGCTTTCCAGACCAAGGAGCGCCCGCCGGTTGGGCTGGTCGAGCACGGCGGCATATCCGCCGTCGGCCACGATCTCGCTGTACTGCTTCTTGCCCATGTCCTTGGCCCCAGAGGCCGCCGCCGCAAAGGCCTGGGCATAGCGATTGGTCCAGCCGTCCACCACCTCGTCCGGCAGGGCCATGATGGACCGCTGCAGGTCGGCCAATTGGTCCAGGGGGACCCAGCGCCCCTCGAAGGTGCGGCGCAGGCTTGCGGCAAAACGATCCTGACCGGCCAGGAGGTCCTCGCGTCCGACCATGTTGAACCCGCGCCAGCCCGCCTTGAGCCACTTGAGGCAGAGCACCAGCGTGCGCCCCGGCTGCACGGCCCGTTCCACGAAGAGATTGATGCTGGCGGAATCGTAGATGTAGGAATCGGCCCAGGAAACGCCCGCGCGGTTCAGGCCGTCGAGGCCGGAGTAGAAGAAGACCCAGTTGCCCCGGTCCACGGCCAGACTCTTGCGACCCACAGTGGAGACATCCTTCTGCTTGGTCACAGAGACCAGCACCCGGTCGCCTCGGTGCTGGAACAACGCGGTCATCCGCAGCATGTCATAGGCATAACTCGCCCCCTCCTCGCCCGGCGTACTGTCCGTGAACTCCACGCCCCTGGCAACTGCCGGGCTGGAGAGATCGGTCACCTCGAAGAGCCTGCGACCATCCTCCATAAGTCCACCCTGCCGCCAGCCCGAGAGGCGCACCATATCTGGCATACAAAAATTGATCGGCAGATCAGGATCATAGGACCGCACGATCCGCTCCAGGGGCACGTTCAGGGCAAAGGTCTGCACCGCCCCCTCAGCCTCCAACCGGGATCGGAGCACAGTCTGAGCCGCCTGGGCTGGGGAGAGGAAGGGGAGCAGGTCGAGGAGCGGGGTCACCGAATCCGGATCAAATGGATCGCCAGCAACGTCCGCCAACAGGGCATCCACGGCGGTTTCGACCTTCTCCGGCAGGGTCGGGTGCTCACCAGCCAGAGCCAGGGAGGGGAGCAGGAGTAGGACCGCGAGAAGAAGACCACCATACGTTTTTTTCATGGGATTAATAATAGGCATCCCCCGCAGGCAAAGCAAGGAGGGCACGATCTTTATCCCTCGAAATCCTTGAGGGTTGCCCGCTTGAGGGAGCTGGTTCCGAATCGCTTGCGCACCTCGTCCACGGCGGATTCCAACTGCTTGTTCCGCTTGGGTTCCTGGTCTTCCAGAAGCGAGAGCTGGCGGGGGCGGCGCTCGAAATTGGAAACGCCCAGGCCGATGAGCCGCAGGGGCAGCGGCAGGTCGAGTTCATCCAATAATTTCACGGCCTCGGCATGGATGGTCCGGGTGTCGCTGGTGGGGTTCTTCAGGGAGCGGCTGCGGGTTATTTGCTTGAAATTATTAAACTTCGCCTTGAGGGTCACCGTGCGACCCTCCACTTTGTGACGCCGCAGGTCTGCGGCCACCCGGTCCGCCTGCTTGAGTAGCCAGTGGGACAGGGTTTCCCGGTCTTTCAGGTCGCGGCTGAAGGTGTTTTCCGCGGAGCAGGATTTCGGCCCCTCGCTCAGGAGCACGCCCGTGGGGTCGATGCCCTGGGCCTTGGCATAGAGCACGGGTCCGAGCTTGCCCAAACGCTCGACCCAGAAGGCTTCCGGGTGGCGCAAGAGGTCTGAGGCAAACTGGACACCGTAACTAGACAGGGTGTCTAGTCCTTTTGCCCCCACTCCGGGTATCTTACCCACCGGCAATTGTTGGAGAAAGGACTCGATCTGGTGGGGGTGGACAGTGTATAGCCCGTCCGGCTTGTCCATGTCCGAGGCGATCTTGGCCAAAAAACGGACAGGAGCCGCCCCCACGGAACAGGTCAACCCCATGACCTCCTTGACCCTGGCCTTGATGGCCCGACCCAGTTCCTCGATAGGCCCGAAAAGCCGCTCCAGCCCGGTGGCGTCGAGATAGGCCTCGTCCACGCTGGCCTGCTCCACCAGGGGCGAGAACCCACCGAGCACGGCCATCACCTCGCGCGATTTTTCCTTGTAGCGATACATGCGCCCCGGCAGAAAAATCCCATGGGGACAGAGCCGCCGGGCCGTGACCGCAGGCATGGCCGAGCGCACCCCGAATTTTCGGATTTCATACGACGCCGCCGAAATCACCCCCCGGTCACTGGTCCCCCCCACCGCCACCGGCTTCCCCCGCAACTCAGGATTATCCAACTGCTCCACCGAGGCGAAGAAGGCATCCATATCGATATGCAGAATCCAAGTCTGGGCCATGGGAGGGAAGATAGCAGATCAGTGACCGGGGTCCAAGGGGTGGGAAGAAGAGTAATTCACGCCTCAGATCATCATTCACTCTTGCCAAGAATGAACATTGCTAGAGGAGGAAGGCTCAGAGTCGAGCCTAATTACGTCGTCAAAATCGTATCACAGGGAGTCTGGTTGATGGCCAGGAAGGTGTTGTATTCTTTCTTGGCTTCGCGGTGGACGCAGCCGGGGTGGCCGTTTTCGCAGTAGTCGGCGATGACCTGTTTGACGAAGGCATCGCGGGACGTGTGGTTGGCACGGTGGAAGGGGCACTCGGCCTGGTACTCGCAGCTCATGGGGCACCTCGCTGGTTGGAGGGAACGTAGCATGCGAATATACTTGGACAATGGGGGAAATCCCCATTTTTAGGGCGAATTTTTGTCGGTTTTTGGGAGTTTCCCCTAGGGGATTAACGGCGGGGATGGGGGAAATCAGATGGTGGCGCAGGCAGTGACGAAGTGTTCGGCCAGGGCAGGGTTGGAGCCGAAATGCA
>JAHJKV010000101.1 GCA_018822065.1 Pseudomonadota bacterium | reverse complement strand
CTCAACGAAGTCAACTGGGATATGATCCACACCGATGCCATGACCATGTATCTGGAATGGGGCAACAACAATTGGCACGATGCCATGCGCCAGCCTGTGGCGACTACCGACGCCTATTCCATCTACTTCGTCGTCGACTCCTGGGAGAAGGATAAGCCCAAGGTCGCGCTTATGAAGATGAACAAGTGGGGCTCCCAGACCCTTTGCCAGAAGTACCTCCCTGCCGACATTGCCAAGGGATTCCTTAAGGAATACGGAAATCTCAAGGGTATCCACGAGTTGACCCCCGCAGTCAAGGAATGGTTGATCAAGGCGCTTGAGGGCTAACGGGGGAGAGCATGAAATCCTACGATACCGTGGTCGTTGGTTCCGGTCCGGCTGGAGGTGAGGCTGCCCGTCGACTTCGCGCTGCCGGACAAAGTGTGGCCCTGGTGGAAAAGGATGGGTTTGGCGGGGTCTGCCCTTTACGGGGCTGCAACCCCAAGAAGGTGCTCATGGCTGCTGCCGAGGCCCGGCACGCAGCTTCCAGCCTTGCCGGATTGGGCATTGCCTCCCAGCCCGGCGTGGACTGGCCCGTCCTGGCCCGGTTCCGCGACTCCTTCGTGGAACCTATCTCCGAGCAGGTGGAGAACCATTACTTCGAGATCGGGGTGGACCTGTATTACGGCGTGGCCCGGATGACCGGGCCGGACATCGTGGTTGTGGGAGGCGAGGAACTGCAAGGCACGAACCTGGTGCTCTGTCCGGGCATGCGCCCCCGGCCTTTGGATGTTCCCGGCAGCGAACACCTCTCTACAAGTGACGATTTTTTGGCCCTGAATGAGCTACCCCGGGAGATCGTTTTTCTCGGCGGCGGGTTCATCGCCATGGAACTGGCGCATATCGCGGCCCACTGCGGGGCCAGGGTGTCCGTGTTCAGTCGATCCCAACTGCTCAAGGGTTTTGATCCCGAGTTGGTGGAGCAACTGGTGACCGCCACCCGCGAGGCTGGCATCGATCTGCGTATCGGACCCACGGCCCAGGCTGCGACGCTTGAGGAAGGGCAGATCGTGCTCAGCTTGAGTGACGGCACGACCAAGACCTGCCAGATGGCCGTGAACTGCACGGGCCGTATCCCGGACCTGGACGGCCTGGACCTGAACGCCGGGACGGTGGCGCATTCACGCCACGGTATCGAGGTCAACGATTTCCTTCAGTCCATCACCAACCCGGCGGTCTATGCGGCTGGTGACGCGGCGGACACTCCATTCGGCCTTACTCCCACGGCGACCATCGAGTCGATCGCCCTGGCCGAAAACATCCTGAACGGCAACACGAGCATGCCGGACTTTGAGGGCGTGCCATCGGTCTGCTTCACCCTGCCGCCCATCGCCTCGGCCGGGTTGGCTGTGGAGATGGCCCGGCAGATGAACATCCCCCACCGGGTCAAGACCGGTGATCTTTCCCAATCGTTTCCCTGGAAACGACTGGGAGAACAGGCGGGCGGCTACCGACTCGTGCTCAGCGAGGAGGAAGACCGCATCTTGGGGGCCCATCTCTTTGGCCATGCCGCCGAAGAGCTGATCAATACCTTCGCGGCCTTCATCCGCCTGAAGACCCCGCTCTCCGGTTTGCGTAAAACGGTCTGGGCCTACCCCACCTGCGGGTACTACCTGAAGTACATGTTGGACTGATCGGTCCTCTCGCTTCAATCCGAGGCTTGCGCTTTGGGCTGGAGTGGAGGTACACCGTCCTTTCCCATCATGTTATTTACAGGAGGAAGGGCGCATGACCGAATTGCCCAAGGGATATCGTTTTGCAGCCGTTGCGGCTGGATTCAAGAAAAAGGATCGCCTGGACCTTGGGGTCATTGTCAGCGACGCTGACGCCGTGGCCGCCGGGACCTTTACCCGCAATATCTTTACCGCCGCCCCTGTGGTGCGCTGCAAGCAGCTGCTTGCAAAACGCCCTTACGCCCGGGCCATCCTGGTTAATTCCGGTCAGGCCAATGCCTGCACCGGGGCCGAGGGAGATGCCAATTGTCTCCGTACCCAGGAGATGATCGCCGAGGCCGTGGGCGTGCGGCCCGAAGAGGTGCTGGTTGCCTCCACCGGGGTCATTGGTGCCCAGCTCAAGATGGACCTCTGGGCTGCTGCCATGCCTCTGGTGCGTGAAAATCTGGGTGCCAGCAGTGCGGCGGATGTCTCCCGGGCCATCATGACCACGGACACGGTGCCCAAGACTGTCGGGGTCGAGGTCGAACTGTCCTCCGGTCCGGCCCGGCTCTTCGGCATGGCCAAGGGCGCGGGCATGATCTGCCCGGACATGGCCACCCTGCTTGGGTTCATCATCTGCGACGCCGAAGTGGACGCCGACTGGTGGGGCCAGGCCCTGGTCCGCTGCGTGAACATCTCCTTCAACCGGATCACCGTGGACGGCGACACCTCCACCAACGATACGATCCTGGCCCTGGCCAACGGTGCAGCAGGGGTCCGGGCCGGGAGCGATGCGGACCGTGAGGCCCTGGAGTCTGCCCTGTGCGAGATATGCCGGGAGTTGGCCTATAAGATTGTCCAGGACGCCGAGGGTGGCACCAAGGTTGCCCGGATTCGGGTCGCCGGGGCATCGGATGCAGCCCAGGCCGAACTGGCCGCCCGGGCCATCGGGCATTCCCCGCTGGTGAAGACGGCCCTGTTCGGGTGCGACCCTAACTGGGGACGCATCGTGGCCGCTGCTGGTCGGAGTGGTGCCCTGTTCCGGGCCGAGGACCTGGTCCTCAAGATCGGCGGCATCGTCGTGTTTGAAAAGGGCCAGCCCGCCCCCGGCGACATGGACTCCCTCCTGGCCCCGATCATGAACGGGCCCGACATCGAGATCGTCATCCTTTTGGGCGAAGGTGGCGGTGGATATGAGCTTGCCGCCTCGGACCTTTCGCGTGATTATGTGAGTATCAATGCGGATTACCGATCGTAACAGCTCTATATTTTGGGAGAAGTGATGAAAGATGAACGAACCAAGAACCTGTCGGATCGGGACCAGGCCACCCGCCGGGCCGACCTGGTTTTCGAGCTGGGTATGCTCCGCAAAACCCCGCGCACTGGCTATCAGTTTCTGGGTACGGGCGAGGAGAACGTGGCTGAGCATAGTTTCCGCACAGCGCTCATCGGTTGGATGCTGGCCAAACGAGCCGGGGCAGACGAGTCCCGGACCACGCTCATGTGTCTTTTTCACGATCTAGCCGAGGCCAGAACCGGCGATTTCAACTATGTGAACAAGATGTACGACCGGGCCAAGGTTGGTGAGGCGATGACCCATGCCCTGGCCGGTACGGGCTTAAGCTCGGATGTGCTGCCCCTGTGGCAGGAGCTGGAGGCGACCGAGAGCCTGGAGGCCCAGCTTGCGCATGATGCGGACCAGCTGGATTTTGTGGCCAATCTGAAAGAGCAGCAAGATCTGGGCAATCCCTATGCCGGGGAATGGATGGAAGGGGTGCAGGGGCGACTGCTGACCGACGCCGGGCGGGAGCTTTTTGCGGCCATCGTGAGCACCGACCACAAGGACTGGTGGTTCAAGGGGCCGGATCGTTCCTGGTGGGCCACGAAGAACGGCGGTAGAGAGTGAACTGTTGTCCTCCCTTTGTGAGATAAATATCTTGCCGTTTTTTTTACAGTGCGATAACAAATTTATAGTTACTTGTTAGTTTAGCATATAATAATCTACAATAAAGCAAAATGGATATGACTTGTCTGAATGAACCGGGTGAGCGCCCATTGCAGGAGTCGTCAGAAACGTCCCATGATTAGCAAAGAAGAGATGCAAACGCCGCCGAGTTCAGCACTCCGGCCCTTCATTTCCATGGGGGAGTGGGGACTTCCCATCCTTTCGGAGATGGGGGCCATGTTTCTGTTCTTTCTGCATGCCGTCAGCCTGATCTTCTCGTCCATCACCCAGTTCCCCAAGGCCGTTCGCCAGACCTACTTCATCGGTGTGAAATCCATTTCCGTCATCGCGCTCATTGGGCTTTTCACGGGCATGGTCATGGGCATGCAACTCTACTTCGCTCTGTCCCTGTTCGGTGCCGACGGGTTTCTCGGTTCGGGCGTGGCGCTCTCCATGGTTCGCGAACTGGCACCGGTGCTCACGGCCATCATGATCACGGGCCGCGCCGGATCGGCTATGACAGCGGAGATCGGGGTCATGCGCATCTCCGAGCAGATCGACGCCCTGGAGATCATGGGTATTAATCCCATGGCCTATCTTGTCAGCCCCAAGATGACCGCCTGCGTCATTTCTTTTCCCATCCTGACCTGTTTTTTCAACCTCATAGCCATGTTCGGCGGCTGGTTGACCGGGGTGAAGATGCTCGGCGCAAACGAGGGCGTCTATTTCTATCGGGTGCAACAGTCCTTGGGTTTCGAAGATATTTACGGTGGATTTCTCAAGTCCCTGGTTTTTGCCGTCGTGGTCTGCACAGTCAGTTGCTACAATGGATATTTCACGCATCTGCGCAAGGACGGCGTGGGGCCGGAGGGCGTGAGCCAGGCCACTACCCATGCCGTGGTCATGTGTTGCGTACTCATTCTTGTGTCAGACTTCATCATGACCTCGTTGTTGTGGTAGGGGGGGGAACGTGTCAGGCAGCAAGCTCGACGTTGTCCTCAAGGACCTGTCCATCGGCTACAACGGTATACCCGTTGTCAGCGATATCAATGTGACTCTGCCAGCCGGTAAGATTTCGGTAATTTTGGGAGGCTCCGGCTGCGGCAAGTCCACTCTGCTCAAACACATGCTCAAGCTCCACCCTGTCCTTGCTGGCGAGATTCGCATAGGCGGCAAAAATATTCTCGAGCTCAATCGCCATGCCTGGGCCTGCCTCAAGCTCCGCCTGGGCCTGCTCTTTCAGGATGGGGCCCTGCTGGGTTCACTCCCCCTGGGAGACAACGTCGCCCTGCCGCTCAAGGAGCACACCCGTCTGGACAAGAAGACCATCCAGGACATGGCCGTGGCCAAGCTGGCCCTGGTGGGACTGGCGAATTACACCCATCTATATCCCAACCAGCTCTCTGGCGGTATGCGCAAACGCGCTGGCCTAGCCCGGGCCATGGTTATGGATCCAGATATTCTCTTTTGCGACGAACCAACCTCGGGGTTGGACCCGATCAACTCCGTCGAGCTCGACCATTTGCTTTTGGAGCTCAAGGATCGTTTCAACATCACCATCGTGGTCGTGAGCCACGATCTGGCGAGCATGCGCGCCATCGCCGACCATGTGGTCATGCTTGGAGATGGCCGAGTACTTTTTGACGGCTCCATGCAGGATTTGGAGAAGACCACTGATCCCTACCTGCGCAGGTTCCTGGATCGAATTGCCGAGGAACGGACCTCTCCCCGCTTGAAGGCTCTGCCCCTTGACCCATCCATGCTGAAACTCAACTGCGCAAAATACATGGCCTCATATGGTGAAAGGGAATAAGAAAGGGATGATCATGAAAAAATACAAACAGGAATTGGCAGTTGGCGTTTTTGTCTTCATTGGATTGCTGGGCATTGCCTACATGAGTGTCAAACTTGGCAATGTTAAAATGTTTTCCAATGATTACATGACATTGTCTGCTCCCTTCACCAAGATCACCGGACTGAAGATCAACGCCCCGGTGAATATGTACGGGGTTGAGGTCGGTTACGTGTCGCGCATTTCCCTCGACCTGGAAGGGGAACAGACACGCTCCATCCCCGTGGCCGTGGTGGAGATGCAGATTCGTAAGGAATATAGCATTGATAACGAAGCCATTGCCAGTATCAAGACATCGGGCTTGATCGGGGACAAATTTGTGGATATATCCCTTGGGATGGGCGAAGAGGTCCTCATGGACGGTGATGCCATCTTTGACACCAACCCCGCTATCGATCTGGAGGACCTGATCGGCAAGTTTGCAACCAGCGGGGAGTAGTATACTCTGTTTTTCATACTGGGATTATACATGAAAAAGATTATTGCAATTCCTCTGCTTCTCGTGTTTCTTTGCGCCGTGCCAGCCTATGGCGGGCAGCCCACCCAGACTTTGAAAGTCGGGCTGGATGAATTGCTGACGGTTCTCAAGGACCCCCAATATGCCACCGAAGAAGGCGTTTCCGACGAACATCTGGAAGCCCTGCGAGGTGTTGTCTTCAATTTCTTCGACTTCGGCGAGCTCACTCGCCGGGCCGTGGGCAAGACGTGGACGACCTTCACGGACGATCAGCGCGAGAGGTTGGTAAAAGTCTTCACCAAACTCCTGGAAAAAACCTACATACGCAAGCTGAATACCCAGTTCCTTGAAGAACTCAACGGGTTCGATGGCAAGTCTATCCAGTATCTCGAAGAGAAGGTTCAGGGCAAACTGGCCATGGTAAACACCAAACTCAAGTTGACGGACAAGGAATTAGCGGTTGACTTTAAATTGATAAGTAAGCAAGACAAGTGGTGGGTATACGATATCATCGGTGAAGGTTTGACTTTGCTGGGTATCTATAAAGATGATTTCAGGAGTGCACTCCTGAAACAAACACCGGATGAATTGATCGCAAGCCTTGAGCAGCGTATCAAGGATATCGAAGCCGGAAGAGCGGATGCGCAAGCGCAGTAGGGCGTTGCATCCAGTTTTCATATTTGAAGGGGAACACATGAAATTGCTGATCCGAATCCTGACCATAACGGCCATCCTCTCCCTGTTCGCAGGGGTGGGCTTGGGCTTTGCGGCAGTCGAAGAGGGAACCCTCGTTGCCCAATGGGGTCTGAACGAGGACGATGACTTCAAGGAGGCATGGGACGCCAAAGGTGACCCCATGACTGCTGAGGGAGACATCGTGCAGCAGGTTTCAGATTCTCCTGAGAGTTGGAACCGGTTCTGGTTCAATTTCAACGACGGCTTCTATTTCCATATCTTCAAGCCCCTTGCCCAGGGCTACTCCTACATCATCCCTGAGCGTCCGCGGGGATGGGTGGAGAATTTCTTCACCAACCTCATGTACCCCGTGCGCTTCGTCAACTGTCTGCTACAAGGCAAGTTTGAGTCCGCAGGACTTGAAACCTCCAAGTTCATTGCCAATACCTTCATCGGACTCGGCGGCTTGGGAGATGTGACCGAAGGCCGCAAGGTTCTTCGCGAAATCCCGACGGACAGCGAGGATTTTGGACAAACCTTGGGAGCCTGGGGTGCTGACAACGGCACCTATCTTGTGTGGCCTTTCATCGGTCCTTCCACTGCTCGAGATTCCGTGGGCCTTGTGGGAGACTATTTCCTGACCCCGGCGACCTACATCAATCCCTGGTACGCTTCAATGGCGGTCAAGAGCTATGAAAAGCTGAACTACATCTCCCTGCGCATCGGCGAGTACGAAACGCTCAAGGAAGGCGCCCTTGACCCCTACGTGGCTCTCAAGTCCGCCTACCTGCGCATGAGGGCCAAGAAAGTCAGCAAGTGATGCAGATCGCGGTCATCTCCGATACTCACATGAACCAGCCTGCGGGCTGGTTCATTCGTTTCTACGAGGAACATCTCGCCGTTGCCGACCTCCTCATCCATTGTGGTGACGTCACTGGCTTTGCCACCTGGCAAATGCTCATGCAACATCCAAATTTTCATTGTGCCCGGGGCAACTGTGATATGCACGTGCAGCTTGGTCCCCAATTGAGCGACTTCGTCACCCTTGACCTGAACGGTTTTCGCCTTGCTGCCTGCCATGGCTGGGGACCACGCTCCAGTGTGCCTGACCGCGTGGCCGCACATTTTGGGCACGATTGGGATTTGATCTGCTTTGGTCATACCCATGCACGGTACTTTTCAGATGAGCACGGGTCCCTGCTTCTGAACCCCGGTTCTCTTGGAGAGACCGGTTCCTGGGCCATGGCTCATATCGACACGAGCGGCGCGGTCAGCTGTGATTTCCGCGTTGCGGAGTGCTGAAAACTGAAGTCCATCGACTTGCC
Organism: Pseudomonadota bacterium; assembly: GCA_018822065.1. Taxonomy (GTDB): domain Bacteria; phylum Desulfobacterota; class Desulfovibrionia; order Desulfovibrionales; family Desulfovibrionaceae; genus JAHJKV01. Next base: position 75 of record JAHJKV010000101.1, on the reverse strand, counting down.
CCGGGAACCACTGAAAAAATCGTCCGTTTGAATATCAAAAAAAGAGCGGCCCCTTCCATTGGAAAGGGCCGCTCT
>JAHJKV010000100.1 GCA_018822065.1 Pseudomonadota bacterium | reverse complement strand
CGAAAAAAGGCTTAAAACGAATTTACTGCCCCTCCTTGGTAGTGCCCCGGCTCTGGAATCGGTCCAGGGCCGGGGATTTTTCAAAGGGAACCCCGGCGTGTTGCTGGGTACGAGCTGAGCCGCCAAATGAAAGGCCGGGGGAACACTCCCCCGGCCTTTCCTATTGTTCCTTCAGTGAGTCTTACAGGTCAGGATATTGCTTTTGGTAAAAGGGTTCCATGTCCGCCCCTTCGACGAGCCCGTTGTGATCGGGCAGGATGATACGGAGAACACGTTCCCCAAAAACATCCGTGGTCTCAACAAACTTTACAGGCATATCCCGAATTATTTCATCGCTGATGAGCCCATCTGTGAAGGTGACTCCCTCTTTCACAAGGTTAATCACCCTATGGAAGGTAGAGTGGACCTCTTTTGGCTCGATCGGGAGCGTTACTTGAAAATTCAGGTGTGCAAAAGACTCGACGACGCCATGCGTGTGATAGTCTCCCATCTCTCCAGCCACTTTAGGAAGGACATAGTGCGCGTACCAGCCATATCTGTGTATGAGTTGCGCTGACTGCTCATCAAGCTCCTGCATGTCCATTTTCCCTGAACACAATGCACATTCACAGTCGGTTTTGTCTTTTCTTGCCACATGACCTCCTTTGGTTGTATATAATTATACAGCATGTTCTGTGACTTATGCAACAAAAGAGCCGGGGGATTGTTCCCCCGGCTCTTTGCTTAAATTCCTTGTTTCATTGTGCTGCCCAAAATCGTTCAGCCTTGTCCACAATGGCCAATATCCCTGTGCGGTCCAGGGCTTTGAGCTTGGTGATCAGGGCAGGTCCGTCCACCTCCCATTTTTCATCCGTCCCATCCAGAACTATGGAATCCTCGACATTCAGGACCAGGCCCCAAACGGCATTTTCAGCCGGTTCCAAAACCGAACCGTTACAGCAGTCAAAAATCAGGTTCCATTCTGCCTCGCTGAGATTCGGCATCGCATGCTTGTAAAGGAGCGACAGCCGGTCAGCAGCGGCATTGATGATTCCGGACGTGCTGCCATAGGCTCCATCGTTTGTCCTCTCGTCAAGGTATGTCCGGAGCGCCGGGCCGATGTAGATACTTGTGCGCTTGCTCATCTTTTCTCCATTTTAACGAGTTTTCCAGGCCCGATCTGATCAAATCTGGCCTCATAGACATGCGGTGCAAACCCGGTCTGATTGGCCTTGACAACCACCCAAGATTTGTCCGTGGACAACGGAATATCCGTGATGAGGTAAAATAGTCGGCCCAAGGATTCCCCTTTCAGGGTGACTCCTGGGTGAGCCAAGCAGAAGCGCCCATTGGTCATGAGCTTCAGCGTGAGATTGTACGTGGGATCAGACTTGTTTGCCTCTTTGGACGGTATGTCCATTTTAATCCTCCTCTGCTTCAGAACGCATTTCGTCGCGCACTTCGGTCAGATAGTCGAGCACATCACCGACAAGCACAATGTATTCGGATTCTGCCTCTTTCTTGCACTCCTCGGCCATTGTTTCGAGCTGATTGTCCGAAGTGTCGGCGTTGATCGTTTCATGGGCGTAGTCGTGCAGCCAATCTCCAACATTCCACAAGCCGCCGCCGTCATATGTGGGGGCCTTACATGTGCAGATCTGATCAAGATCCATTCCGAGATCAAGGGCTTCCCCTTCCTCTAGGCCCGTGAATCGGGCGACGTTATTGCCACCGTCCCACTCGGACTCGTAGGCATCGTGGAGCCTGTTTGCGATGGGCAGGATGTGCTCATCAACAAAGTCGTGGAGCCGAGTCGCGTCCACAATGAAGGGGAGTTTGTAGGTGGACATGTGGCCGTGCCACTCGTAGAATGTGGTCCCACAGATGTCATAGTTTTTGGATTCCACACTGATTTCGCCTTTGCCCCAATCCAGAACCAGATAAATGGGCATCTGCTCGGGGAATTGGCCCGGATAGTTCGTCTCGATCAGGGCATGGGGTCTGTCATATTCGGGGATAATGTTCTGCATCGGCATGTTTGCCTCCTTTCCTTTGCCACGGCACTCGCCCGGCAGTTTGGATGGTGACGGAGCTTTTCGCTCCAGGTGTTACCGTAGTATTACACAGGTAATGCCTTATGGTCAATCCTTGGTCGTTTTATTTGATCGCAAACCTCTCAAATCAGCCTTTTTCGTTCAAAGCCTATACATTTCAATATGTTTTTATTTGATTGGGTTTTTAACGGCATGATTTGCGAGGGTAAGTTTTTGCCGTTGTGTTGGTGTCTGTGTTGGATTTCAATGTAGTTCCGAGGTCTCGTGCGGGGGGGTCTCACGCCGACGGCTCCGAATTGAACCCCCCTGAGAAAGGGTGGGTTTAGAGCCAGGGTTTCTAGGCCCTGTCGGGCCTTGGTGCGAACCCCTTCCCGTCGCTCAGGGCCGCTGGGCCGAGTGCGCCCGTTCCTGCGGGCCTGGCTTGGGGCCGAGGGAACGGCCTGGCGCTCTCGCGCAGGGATGGTGCTTGTTGTCTAGGTCAACAAGGCTTGCACTCAGGCACGGGCTGTGCGAGTGCGTAAAAGAGTTTTTGAAGGATCAAACCCCCTGGCTCGCACCTATGCCAGGTCGAGCGAGCTTAAATTGGAGGACGGGGTAGAAAATGCCTGAACCTGAAGATGATATGCTGTTAGTCCGTCTGAGTTTAATCCCGGAATTGACTGAGGAATGGCTTCTGCGTGCCCTGGATCGCTTCGGACCTCCGCTTGAGATGTCCTTTTCGGCCATGCTGCAAGAAACCATTTTGGTCGAACGGTCAGAACGTATGTTAATTCCCGGAGCGGACAGCGGTTTTTTGATGAAAATAACCGGAAAGCAAACCAAAAGGCATCTTGCCCTGATCTACATGCTTTTTCCGGATCAACATCCGGCCTTACTGTTGACCTCTCCAAGTAATATTTGGGATGATTTAAGTCAGTTCCGAGATTGGGCGTTACAGGCAATGGCTACTGCCGTATATGGGGGGAAATCATTTTACGCCAAAAAAGCTCCTACCGACTTGCCAAATTAGAAACCCCTAGTCTTCCCTGTCACATGCACCTGAATTACCCGCTTCGGCGGGTTTTTTTGCTTTCCGCTCTCTTTTTTCCCAGCACTCAGGGATGTCCAGGGAACCCCTGGGAATACCAGGGAAGACTAGGGAACACGCGCAACCTACCTTGACTATTACCTTTTTTCGGATATGGTCAGGCATCAACAACGGGCCGGACATCAAACGTGCACGGTGCAGGCTGGGCGGGCTCATCATACTGAGATTTTAACTTCTCCATTCGCGAAAATATTTTTGCCGTCTGGATGACATGGTGATGAAAAATGATGGTATGTGACGGTATGTGAAGGTTGAAAAAAGTTTGTATATGTCCTTGATTGTTATGTTTTTTGTGGTATTGTGCGAAATCTTACAACGCACCGGACAGCCGGGCAAACCTGGAGTGAATCATGATGCAGTTGCAGGCAAGAAATGAGGCAGTAGCAAAGGCAGTGTCCGACATCGCAAAGGGGTTCCAGAAGACACCTGATACGATGGTTGCTTGTTCGCTCGGGCTTTATCCGGCAGGAGCAACCGAATTTTTCATTGACCACTTTATCCAGGCGGTGGAAAAACATTCCGACGTGGACCCTGACGATCTTTGGTTCTGCTCCGATGACGACGGTGAGGATCACGTCGAAGAGAGTCCCAGGTGGACCAACCAGTATCATGTCGTTCTAGGGTCGTTCAATGGGCAGTGGACAACAGGCGAAGAACTGTCCGAATGGGCTGGAAAGCTCATGTTTGAGGTCAGTGCCGATGTTGGAGACGACGCCAACAAAGAAGACGTGCCCAAACAATAGTTTTTTGTTCTCCTCGTTTAAAGAGCCCTGCCTAGCGGGGCTCTTTCTTTGCCTGTCTTACCGCTGTTTCCCTTGCTAGTTGTGCATTTCCTGGGGGGCTTGTTCAAGTGATTCCGAGGCAGTATAATTCATGTCTGACAAGTTAGACACGCTAGGAGTGAGAGTGAACAAACTGAGATCCGAGCAGAAACGATTTATCAAGGACCTGGTTGCCTTTGGGGTATCTCCCCGAAACTTGATCGGTTTTTTCGAGGCCCCAACCGGCACGGGAAAAACCATCGTTGGCAACCGTGCAGCCCTGGACGTAGCCGACCAAACCGGTCAGCCCGTCGTCATCTCGACCTTTTCCAACCTTCTAGTGCAGCAGTCTTTGCAGTCTGTGTCGGATTGGAATCTTCCGGTGGATGAATTCGCGGCCATCTACGGGATGACGAACTACGTCTCTCCGGCTGCGGTCGAGGGTGCGGTGAAATCCGGCCAGCTCCATGAAGCAGCTCTCGAATGGCTTGCAGGCATGCCGGGGGATGGGCTTGTGTCCGATCTGGAGCGCCATCTCGTCCTTGCTGGACAGGATGTTCCAAGTCTGCTGCGGGACATGGTGAGTATTGATCCCGGATTCCATGGCCAGAGCGCCCTGGACGTTGAGGATGAGCGGATTTTTTACCTCCAGGCCCTTGAGCGTGCGCAAACTGCCAAGGTGATCCTGACAAATCACAGCGTCGTCTTGCTCCCTCTGCTCTACAACTGGAGCCACCTGCCCGAGCACCGGTTTCTGATCCTGGACGAGGGGCACAGCTTCGCCCAGGCCGCGCAGTCCTTCCTGTCCGCGTCCTTCAGCCCGTCGCGGCTCAGTGCCGCCTGCAGACGGTTTGCCGCACTGTGCCAAGGGCAGGAACTCAAGAGCACGGTCAAGGAGCTGGGAGCCCTGGCGGCCAGCGCGGCCCAGAATGGCACTCGCCCTGGCCAGGCCGGGGAAAGCGTCGTGCTTGTCGATGGAGAACCGGATTCCCTGGTGCTCCGCAAAATTCTTTCAACCGGCGCACTGGCGCTCGCCGTGTGTGCCGAGCAGCCCGAGCGGTTTCAGGACAAGGACTTGGTGTCCGCTTTTTTTGTCATCCGACGGGAGATGCACGAACTCAAAAGCGTGTGTCAGCGGATCGCGGGCGCAAATGCCTCCGCACGCTACTCTGCCAAGATGGGCATGCCCACCTACGTCAGCCAGCGGGATGACGCGCATTCATGGCTCCGCCGAAAGATGTGGAAGGACAGTGAGCGCAATGTCGCGATCATTTCGGGCACAGTGCTCATGTACCCGCCCGGGCAGAACGACTATTTCAACCGCTTTGCCTGCGCCAGCCTCGGAATCTTTGACCCATCAGGTGAGACGGAGGTGACTCGGCGCTTGCCCCGGCCCTGGTGCAAGCAATACAAAGGCCCGTTTTCCGAAACGCAAATCCAGGTGTCCCTTGTGGAGCCTGGATTTCCACCACCTCCGAAGGGCAATGACCTCCAGGAAGACGGTGAGGGAGACAAAAACGGTTCCTGGGATGAATGGATCGACGCCCTTGCTACCCGCGTGGCCAACATCTACACGGCCAACCTTCGAGAGAAGACATTGGTTCTCCTTGGCTCCTACAAGGATGTTGATGGCTTAACTGCAGCCTTGCGAGAGCGCATTGAGGACCTGGCAGACAACGAGCTGGTTTCGGCTGCACCTGGCCGGTCGGCTGCAGTCTCGTTCAGCTCTGGAGTCTTGATAGGAACTCGCCAATATTGGACCGGCATAGACATCCCGGATATTCGGCATCTCGTGGTCTGTCGGCTTCCTTTCCCTCCTCGTTCCGATCCGAAATGGAATACGTGGTCTTTCTCCGGACGGAAGCGGAACCTTTTCAGCCTCTACCTGTGGGAAACCGTCCTCATGTTTCGTCAAGGGTGTGGCCGGCTCATCCGGTCGCAAGCCAATTCCGGCACCATTCACCTACTCGATTCCAGAATTCACAAAAGCTACATGGCTGGAGTTTTGAACGCAAACGCCTGGAGAGCCTGGGCGCGTGGCACACTTCCACTCATTAAAAATTAGGGAGGTACATTATGCATTTGGAAACGGTTCGACTGCGCGTCCAGTTCAAGGATGCGCTGCCGAAAGGGACTTGGCCAGAGCATGTCCGAAAGGTCGCGCTCGGCATACTGGATGACCAGCATCCAACATGGCCTGTCGTGTGTAATCATCGCATGATCTACCCTCGGCTTCACTACAACACACCGGATCAGAATTCGTTCTACTTCACCGGTTTAGGAACTGAGGGCAAAGATGCCGTCCTGGCCCTGGCTGAAGCGTTCCAGCGGTCTTCCGTCGTGCTCGCGGGAAAGCCCATGCCCTTGAAGGCGGTCGATATGCGTTATGGAGAATGTACGCTCAAACCCACCACTGGCCTGCAACGGTTCACTCTGCGCACGCCCATCCACATGTTTGAGCATCACAACCGGTTCCGGGAACGCACTGGTGATGTGGCCCGCGATTACCAAGTGGCATTCAAGCGTCATTTCGGTTGGCTTTTTCAGCAATTCGATCTGGATCTCAAGGCCGAACCCGTGGTTGAGGTGCGCGATATCAAGGAAGCGCCGCTCCAAAAAAAGAGTGGCTGGAGCAAATGGCCTGCGCTCGTCAGGGCCACGATCATCACCAACCTTTCCCTCCCTCCTGCCATCGGTCATGGCGTCGGGCTGGGATGGGGTCAACTTCAATGGCACCGTGGCGATGCCATGTACGCTTAAAAAAAAGGAGAACTTATGAAAAACAGACAGACCTTCACGCTCATTGGCACCATGAAAAACATTTCTCCCCTGACCTTCACCGATCCCAACCCCAACGTGTCCGCGCCTGCCGGCGAGAACATCGTGCGTCTGCCGCGCATGCAGCTCATCACCAGGGAGAAGAACGGATCGCACGAGAACGCGAGCCCCGTTGTCCGAGTCCCGTTCCTGTCCTCAAACTCCCTGCGCGGCAGGCTTCGCCGTGAATGTGCCTATGCCATCTTCGATCGGTTCCTGGCCGAAGGCGTGCCCGTTCCCCTTGCTGTTGCCCATTGGATGCGGGCCGGTGCAGGCCGCAACGTCAAGGACATGGTGCCTTCGTGGCTGACCCCTATGCAGCTTGAGCAGGAAATCATGGAAGACGGCAACCTCCATACCGGCCTGTGGGGCGCGGGGCTCCGGTGTCCGTCCAGGGTCATGATTTCTGATGTCATCCCGCATTGCGTCGAGACGGTTCAGCAGGGCCTTTTCGAAAGTGTGGCCCCGATTGACGATCTCCCTCAGTGCCGGGATCTGACGGGCTTCCGTGGGTGGGTTCGCAAGAATGACTGTGCGGATTCCAACGCTCCTCAGAATTACTTTGACGCCGCTGAGATCGATGATCTCTTCGCTGCGATGAAGAACGACCAGGCCGCCAAGAAAAAGAAGGCCAAGGACAAGGCCGAGGGCACGGAAAGCACTGAACCGAGCGAAGACAGCTTGGGCCTGCAGCAAATTGGTTGCGTCGAATACCTCGCGCCCGGGACGGTGTTCAACGTGCGTATCCGCTTTGCGGATGTCGCGCCTATTCAGGTCGGAATGTTCATGGCGGGTCTGGCCCGTTTCGCGGACAATCCGGTCATCGGCGGCAACAAGCGGTGGGGCTTCGGGCGCGTGAATTTCGTCATCGACGACGAACAGGGCCGGTCGGTGACCGTGAATGACGCCGGGTTTGCCTCCTCTGGCTTCGAGCAGGAGATTGATGTCTTCGATGAATGGCGAGATTCCGTGTCCCTTGAGCGCCTGCACACCCTGGGCTGGCTTGAAGATCACGCCCCGACCCCGAAAAAGCAGGTGGACTAATGCTGACTCCGGTTCAAATGTTCTATGACCTTCTGGGGCAGGGCCTTCCTGCCCCAGGGGCAGGACCGGACAAGGTGTTCCAGTCTGTCACGGACAACGATGCCGAGGCATGCGTGTTTTGTGGCCAAGTCCGTCCGTCCGGAATTCAGCTCAACGAGGGCGTGCCCTGGCGCAAGGCGCTTCCTCCTACCTTCAACGACTCTGACGACATGGGAGAGGGTGGGTTTTGGTGCGACATGTGCCGTACCGCCTCCCTAGGGGCGGTCTTGCCGCTCACGGGAAACGTGTTGATTTCTGGGACAGAGATTGTGCGTTTTGCATCTGCGGACAAGGAAGGCCTTCCCGCGCCTGTCCGGACCTTCTCCCCGCATGATATCCCGAAACTCATGCTGAACCCGCCCGAGCCGCCGTTTGCCTGGGTATTGAAGACGTTTTTGAGGACCAAGGCCGAGCACGTCATCTGGAAGGCCAAGGTGTCCTTGAGCCGCGATGTCTTCTTTGTGCAGGCCGGAGGGAGATCCCTTTATGTGGACCGAGAGAGCTTGGCCAGGTCCTTGCTCCTTCTCCGCGAGCTGCTGGATAGCGATCTGATCACCCCGCCCACGGTCAAATCCAGGAAAGGGCTTTTCCACAGTATGTTCAAGGGTTATTTCAACCTGCCCAAGTGGGCACGCGATGTCCCCGCGTTCGTGGAGTCTTGGTTTGCGGCCATGGATGACGTTCCGCCGGAGATCAAGTATCTCCTTCAGAATGTATATCCGTATGTGTGGGCCGAATTTGTGAGCGAGGGGGACCGATGCGAAATGACAACGAATCCAAAGTCTGGTGCATCCGCGACGTAAAAGCCAGCGTCTCACGGGACGCAAAGGTATGCGCGGTAGGATCTGATACAAAACTGAATTCGGTTGTGGAGGTGGGTATAGCCCTTGTCTCCGCAATCTGGAGACGAGATTCGAGCGCCTTTGTTGCCGCTTTCATCCAGACTACAGCACTTCTCGGCCATGAGGCCGACATGGCTGTTTTCAGGACGGAGTGTGCGCGGGCGCTTAATGAGGAGTGAAATCTGATGCAGACTTTACAAATCGTCATCACGCTGGCTTCGCCTGTGCTCCTAGATACGCTGTCTTTTTTTGATGGCATTCTGGCCTGGTGCGCCGTGCGCGATGCTCATGGGGATCTTTCTGTCATTGAGCGGCTCCCGCTCAAGTCCACAGGTGGGGTTTATCACGCCTCCTGGGGCCTGGAGAGCCGCGAGAAGCTGCCAATCGTGGCAGACCCTCGTTACATCACTAAACGGGGCTTAGACGCCGACATGGACCCGTCCAAGGATGATTTGGCCCGGTACTTGGACCTGGACCAGGTGAAGCCGACCCATCTCCTAGCTGGAGCTGGTCAGTATAAGGGCTTTCTCTTCGCGCTGCATCCGATTGCGCCGAGACAGGTCACGTTCTGGGCGGCTGGTGATGGTGATGAGGTGCGTAGGTTGCTCCAGAAGCACCTGGCCTACCTCGGAGCCAAGGGTACGTTGGGCTTTGGGCGGATCGAAAACATCGATGTCACGAGCACGCCCGAGGATTGCTCCCTGGTGCATGACGGCCAGGTTATGCGTCCGATCCCCACGTCCGCGCTCGCGCTCCTCGATCCCAAGGTTCAGGCGGTCTTGAAAGGTTGGCCCCTGGGTGTCTCCCGCGTGATGCCGCCATATTGGGCACGCACTGGCCTGGTGGAATGCTTCATGCCCCGAAAAAAGAGCCTCCCGGTCATCGAAAAGAAGGCCGCATAGCCGGTTTTTTTACCAATTCTGCGCTGTTTTCTTATAGAAATCGCGTGGTTATGGCGTATCTGTCGGAGTGACCTTTGTTTTGGGCGGTGATTGGAACCAGACTTATATGATAAAAGATTTACAATAAGTCGGAGTGACCTTTGTTTTGGGCGGTGATTGGAACAAGAGAGAAACCGTGAAGAACGTTGAGGTGGTCGGAGTGACCTTTGTTTTGGGCGGTGATTGGAACATCGAGGTGAGCAGCCGCATGGGGCATAACGTCGGAGTGACCTTTGTTTTGGGCGGTGATTGGAACTGCTTCACATCCACGGCGACACCCTGACAGTCGGAGTGACCTTTGTTTTGGGCGGTGATTGGAACACTCGAATCGGTTGGATCAACCCGACCGTCGTCGGAGTGACCTTTGTTTTTGGTGGTTATTGGAACCAGCGGTCTCGATTAGAACAAAACAGCAACGTTGGAGTGACCTTTGTTTTGGGCGGTGATTGGAACGCATAATAAAAAGAATTGGCGAGTGGTCTGGTCGGAGTGACCTTTGTTTTGGGTGGTTTTTGGAATCAATCTGCGCGTGTGTACGGGATGGAAGACGTTGGAGTGATCTGGAAAATTTGGGGTGGGATTGGAACCTGGCTTGATTTGGAAAATGAAGATCAAAAGTCAGAGTGACAAGAGAAAAATAGGGTGTGATTGGAACACAGGTAACATGGTCAACTGGAATTGGTTGGTCGGAGTGACCAAGGAAATGGGTTGTGCTTGGAACATGGAACTTACCAGGGAAAGTTCTATTTGTGGCGGAGTGACCTTTGTTTTTGGTGGTTATTGGAACCAGCGGTCTCGATTAGAACAAAACAGCAACGTTGGAGTGACCTTTGTTTTGGGTGGTGATTGGAACCGTATTCCCCGTGGGGCTGATCGAAGGCAGGTCGGAGTGACCTTTGTTTTGGGCGGTGATTGGAACGCTGTTTCGAATGTCGTAGAGGATGATGGGGTCGGAGTGACCTGGAAAATTGAGGTGGGATTGGAACTTGCTGGAGGAAATTATTTGGGGCGGGACAAGTCAGAGTGACCTGGAAAATAGGGAGGGTGTGATTGGAACCGGGACCGCGAGACCAGG
>JAHJKV010000099.1 GCA_018822065.1 Pseudomonadota bacterium | reverse complement strand
CGTGCGCTTATTGTGGATGATGTAGTTGTAGCTGTCTTCGCGGATTCTGGGGTTCTGTCGCCAGATTTCTTTGAGGCCTTCCATGTCCTGGCGCGGATAGGGTTCGGCCTTCGCCGGTTCCGGCATCAGGAGTATGGCGGATACTATAAACAGCAGAATGGCCACGGCCAAACTGAAATATGATTTGAGGTTCGTCATCGGGTTGCCTCCATTGGGAATGCCACGATTTTTTACTAGACTATTTCTAGACATACTGCGGCACAGAGGCAAATGTCAATTCCGCGTCCGCAGGCCTGTCACAGGGCAGGGTCCCAGGCAAGAATGCAATAGGGATGCCGATAGAGGGAAAGTTACGCGGGGATATCTCTTGTAGTTTTATGTAACTATTTGATAAATATGAAAATATAAAATTAAGCGCCCAGGGGACTAAATGGAAAAACCCCGCCGGAGCGGGGTGTATTTGTTGGCGAAGACTGTTGGCTGTCTAATTTTTGACCAGTCCGATAATCCAGAGCAGGACGACCGCGCCCACGGTAGCGGTGATCAGGGAACCGATGAGCCCACCGGAGGAGATGCCCACCAGACCAAAAAGAAAACCACCAACCACGCCGCCGATAATGCCGACGATGAGATTGCCGATGAGTCCGAAGCCACCGCCTTTCATGAATTTTCCAGCCAGAAAACCAGCCAGACAACCAATCAGAATGTACAAAAGAATGCTCATGATCCCTCCTCGATGATGTTGTTCCAACCTTGCGGGTGGTCAGGCCGACGATGTCGAGCCAGAGACCACGCCCGCGCAAATATTATAAAATATACCTCGAAAGATCGCGATCTTCAATGACCTTGTCCAGATGAGCTTTTACGTAGTCGCGGTCCACGATCACAGTATCCCCGCTTCTGTCCGGGGCCTCGAAGGAGAGTTCGCTCAATAGTTTTTCCATGATGGTATACAAGCGTCTCGCCCCGATGTTCTCTGTCTCCTCGTTGATCTTCTCAGCCACCGCCGCAACTTCTTCCAAGGCTTCCTTGGTGTAGTCCAGAGTTATTCCTTCGGTTCCGAGCAGGGCTTTGTATTGCACGGTGAGCGCGTTCTTGGGCTCGGTCAATATTCGATAGAACTCTTCCTTGCCCAGGGCCTGCAGTTCTTCGCGCAGGGGGAAGCGGCCCTGAAGCTCGGGAATCAAGTCCGAGGGCTTGGCGTAGTGGAAGGCTCCGGCAGCGATGAACAAAACATGGTCGGTCTTGACCATGCCATACTTGGTATTCACCACGCAGCCTTCGACCACGGGCAGCAGGTCACGCTGCACTCCTTCGCGGGAGACATCGGTGCCGCCGTGGTGCTCCTGGCGTGAGGCCACCTTGTCCAACTCGTCGATGAACAGGATGCCGGTCTGTTCCACTCGTTCACGGGCCAGGTCGATGACCTTGTCCATGTCGATGAGTTTGTCGGATTCTTCGGCGATCAGTGCCTCGTAGGCATCCTTGACCCGCATCTTTCGATTTTTCCGCTGTTGGTTCGGGAACATGCGTCCTATGACGTCCTGCATTTGCATGCCCATGTCCTCCATGCCGGGAATGGCCATGATGGAGACGCCGGGCGAGGTCTGGCTGGAGAGTTCCAGTTCCACTTCCTTGTCATCGAGTTTGCCTTCCCGCCACATGATCCTGAATTTTTCGCGGGTTGAGGCGTCGGGGTACGCGGTTTTGGGTTCAACGTCCTCGTCGGAGGCAGTTGAACCCATGAAAAAGCCTGCACCGCTGGTGGCTGGCCTGGAACGAGGCAGCAGGAGGTCAAGAAGACGTTCTTCTGCCGAGGCCTCGGCCTTGATGCGAACCTTTTCGTTCTCTTCCTTCTTCACCATGTCCACGCCCATTTCCATGAGGTCACGAACCATGGACTCCACGTCCCGACCGACATAGCCAACCTCAGTGAACTTGGTGGCCTCAACCTTGAAGAAGGGGCATCCGGTAAGGGCTGCCAGACGTCTGGCGATTTCGGTTTTACCCACGCCCGTGGGGCCCATGAGGATGATGTTCTTGGGGGCGACCTCGTCGCGCAGTTCGGGGTCGATCTGCTGCCTGCGCCACCGGTTGCGCATGGCGATGGCTACGATGCGTTTGGCATCGTTCTGGCCGATGATATATCTGTCCAACTCGGAAACTATTTCCCGGGGGGTGAGATTGCTCATGGCGGGGAGTTATCCTTTGGTCTGCGTCTGAATGACGATATTGTCGTTGGTGTAAACGCACATTTCCGCAGCGATGTGCATGGCCTTTTCAACGATTTCAGCGGGTTTCATTTCCGTATTGCGGGCCAGGGCACGGGCGGCGGCCAGGGCGTAAGGGCCGCCAGAGCCGATGGCGGCCAGACCGTCGTCAGGCTCGATGACATCGCCAGTACCGGAGATGATCAGGATCGTTTCGGCATCGGCAGCCAGCAACATGGCCTCCAACCGGCGGAGATACTTGTCTTGCCGCCAGTCCTTGGCCAGTTCCACGGCAGCGCGGGTCATGTTGCCCGCGTAGCTCTCGAGTTTTTTTTCGAACCGCTCAAACAGGGTGAAGGCATCGGCTGTGGCTCCGGCAAAACCGACGGTGACCTTGTCCTTGTATATGGTCCGAACCTTCTTGGCCCCGTGCTTCATGGCGATGGCCTCCCCGAAGGTGACCTGTCCGTCACCGGCCACGGCAGAACCGCTGTCATCTTTCACCGCAAGTATGGTCGTTCCTCGTATTTTCATGGTCACTCCTGTCCCTGGTCAATGGGTCGTTCGATTGTATGGAAGCGAATGTAAACAAGCTTAGTTTACGTCATTGCTGCGGTGATCCCTGGGGCCAGTCTCATGGTGCAACGTCAGCTGCTTGCCTCTGGATGCTCGCAGTTGATTCCTGGTTAGCGTTGTATCATATAAAATCACAGGACAATTTCGCCACACGCCACCCAAGCCCGATAGCTTTTCTCTCCATGCAACACCATCTGCGCCAGACGCACCAGCCCTTCTTTCAGTCCGGTCCGGAGCGCGGCGAGGGCGATGGGTATGGCCTTGTCAAGGGGGTAGCCGTAGGCGCCGCATGAGATGGCTGGGAAGGCGATGGACTGGATATGGTGTTCATGGGCAAGTTGCAAACAGCTTCGGTAGGCAGAGGAAAGCAGATGTGCTTCGTCGTGGGTGCCGCCGCGCCAGATCGGGCCTACGGTGTGTATGATATGCCGAGCTGGCAGAGCCAGGCCGTCTGTGATGACTGCCTTGCCGGTTTCAAGCTGGCCGATGTCCCGGATGATGGCCAGGCAGAGTTCCTGGAGTGCAGCGTGTCCTGCGGCGCGATGAATGGCCCCG
>JAHJKV010000098.1 GCA_018822065.1 Pseudomonadota bacterium | reverse complement strand
GCCAGTTCGGCCTTGGCCACCAGGGCGGGCGGGTCGCCGACGCGGCGCGGGGCTTCCAAAGTGGGGATCTCGCGGCCTGCAACCCGACCCACGGCCTCGATCACTTCGCGCACCGAATGTCCTGAACCAGTGCCCAGGTTCAGTTCCAGGTTGCCGCCGTCGTCCAGCAGGTGGGAGAGAGCCCGCACGTGGGCATCGGCCAGATCGGTGACGTGAACGTAGTCGCGGATGGCGGTGCCGTCCGGGGTGGGGTAGTCGGTGCCGAAGATGGAGATGTGCTCCCGTCGGCCCATGGCGGCCTCGATGATCAGCGGGATGAGGTGGGTTTCGGGGTCATGGTCTTCGCCTATCCCGGCGGCGAAATCGGCACCGGCAGCGTTGAAATAGCGCAGGGCGGCATAGCCTGTGCCATAGGCCGCGGCATAGTCGCGCAGGGCTTGTTCCACCATCAGTTTGCAGTGGCCGTAGGGGTTGATGGGCCCCTTGGGGGTCGACTCGTCCATGGGCACGGATTCAGGGTTGCCGTAGACCGCACAGGTGGAGGAAAATATGATGTTTCGGCATTTGGCTGCGCGCATGGCCTCCAGGAGCGAGATGGTGCCGCAGACATTGTTGTCGTAGTATTTGCCCGGATCGGTGACGGATTCGCCTACATAGGTGAAGGCTGCAAAGTGCAGGACCGCCACAGGTGAGTAGGAGGCAAAGACCTGGCCGAGAAAGGATTTGTCCCGGATGTCGCCTTCGGCCAGCTCCCCCCATTTGACGGCCCAGGGGTGTCCATAGATCATGTTGTCCACGGTGATGGGCATGAATCCGGCCAAGCTGAGGGCCTTGCAGGTGTTGCTTCCGATATATCCGGCTCCACCAGTGACGAGCACGTTTTGAGTCATCCTTGCCTCGCTTGTTTTGGTGCGTGGGAACCTTACCCGGAAACGCGGAAAAGATGAAGGAGCAAGGAAGCTGAGGCATGGGACGAGGAGAATGAAATCAAGGGGTTGTATTATTTAAAATAATCACTGATATACTCTGGTTTTCTCTTGACGGGCACAGAGGGCTGGCGTAGGGAGATGCTGTAATACGGCCAGATGCGTCCATGGGGATGCAGCCGCTCACGGTCGGTGGCTGGCAGTTGGGAACCGAGGTTTGCAAGGGGCAGTGTACGCATCTTGTGCACAGTCCCTTGTTTTGGTTCGCGCAACGCGCGTTGTTTCCCTTTTTTTTCGGAGACTTTTTCGATGAGTAAGAATATTTATGTGGGCAACCTGCCCTGGAGTGCCACGGAAGAGGAAGTACGCAACGCCTTTGGCGCGTACGGTGAAGTGCTCTCGGTCAAACTGGTCGAGGATCGCGAGACGGGTCGTCCGCGTGGCTTCGGTTTCGTGGAAATGGAAGACCAGGGCGCGATGGAAGCCATTGAGAACCTGGACGGCTCCGATTTCGGTGGCCGTGCCATCAAGGTCAACGAAGCCCGCCCGCGTCCCCAGCGCCCTCAGCGCTGGTAGCACTGGCTGCATTGTCGAGCATCGACACAACAAAGGCCCGATTTCCCTTCCGGGAACGGGCCTTGCGCTGTCTATAGAGATCAGCTAGGGAGTCTGTATGGCTAAACAGGAAGGAATTGTTGTTCAAGGAACCGTGGAAGAGGCGTTGCCCAACGCCATGTTCCGCGTCGAATTAGAAAACGGGCACGTAGTACTGGCTCATATTTCCGGCAAGATGCGTAAGTTTAGAATCCGCGTTATGCCAGGTGACCAGGTCACTGTCGAACTCTCCCCTTACGACCTCACCCGTGGTCGTATCACCTTCCGGCCCAGGTAAGCCGGAACGTTTCAACTTGCCTCCAAGGATTTCATGAATGATTTCAAATCTCTAGGACTGTCAGACAATCTGTTGGCAGCCCTCGAGAGTAAAGGTTTTTCCGAGCCTACCCCTATTCAGGCCCGGACGATCCCTCTTTTGTTGTCCGGTACCGCAGACATCGTGGGTCAGGCCATGACCGGCACCGGTAAGACCGCTGCCTTTGGGCTGCCGATCATTGAACGCATCGTCGAGAATCAGAATTACGTGCAGGCGCTGGTGCTCACCCCAACGCGGGAACTGGCACTCCAGGTCTGCGACGAGATCACATCCCTGCGAGGTGCCAAGCGCGTTCGTGTGCTTCCCGTCTATGGAGGACAGGCTTACGGTATGCAGCTCCAGGGGCTCAAGCGTGGCGTGGACGTGGTCGTTGGCACCCCCGGTCGTATTCTCGACCACCTGAACCGGGGCACCCTCAAGCTCGACAAGATTTCTTTCTTTGTTCTCGATGAGGCTGACGAGATGTGCTCCATGGGGTTCATCGACGACATCCGGGCCATCCTCGAAAATGCCGGACCGGATCGGCGCACCCTGCTCTTTTCGGCCACCATGGCCAAGGATGTCCTTTCCATTGCCCGGCAGTTCATGGGCAAGTACGAACTGGTGGCCGTCAAGGCCGAGAAGAACGAGAATCCGCTCACCAAACAGGTCTTCTACGAAGTGAACGACTCAGACCGGTTGGAGGCGTTGTGCCGGATCATCGACGCAGCCCCCGAGTTTTACGGGTTGGTCTTTTGTCGCACCAAAATCGATACCGATCAGGTGGCCGAGCGCATGGTGGACCGGGGCTATCCTGCCGCGCCCATCCATGGAGACCTTTCCCAGGCCCAGCGAGAGGACATCCTCAAGCGGTTCCGCCAGAAAAAGACGACGATCCTGGTTGCCACCGATGTGGCGGCCCGTGGCATCGACGTGCCGGACTTGACCCATGTGGTCAACTTCGAGCTGCCCCAGAACGCCGAGACCTACGTGCATCGGACCGGGCGCACCGGTCGTGCTGGTAAGGAAGGCGTGGCCGCAACGCTCATCTCTCCGCGCGAGTTCCGCAAGCTCATGTTCATGGCCCGGGCTGCCGGCGTTAACATGAACAAGGAACAGCTGCCCCGGATCGAGGACGTCATCTACACCAAGAAGGCCAAGATCTCCGAGGAACTTGCCGCCATCGTGGCCGAGGGCGGCGGGGACTCCTATCAGGCCATGGCCCGCGAACTCATGGAAGACCGCCAGCCCGACGAGGTTCTGGCCGCCCTGCTCCAGTACACCTTCGGGGATGAACTGGACCGTGAGAGCTATCGCGAGATCAAGGACTTCAGCAAGCCGGGTCAGGGTCCGCGCGCCAGGATCTCGGTGCACATGGGCAAGACCCACGGCATGAGCCCGCGCAAGCTGGTGGACTTCATCAGTCACCGCACCCGGCTCAAGCCCTTCCTGAT
Organism: Pseudomonadota bacterium; assembly: GCA_018822065.1. GTDB lineage: Bacteria > Desulfobacterota > Desulfovibrionia > Desulfovibrionales > Desulfovibrionaceae > JAHJKV01. The sequence goes on along the minus strand of JAHJKV010000098.1, from coordinate 579 downwards.
CCAGAACATCAAGATCGGTGCCCGCAAGAGCACCTTCACCGTTCCCGAGCACGACGCCCGCCAGGCCTTGAGCGCCCTCAACGCCCAAAACAAGGGCCCCCGCGACTTCGCGGTCCGGGAAGAATAACCCAATCCTGGAGGCTCCATGCTCTACGCCATAGCACGGCGCATAGAAAACTGGTTTCTCCTCATAGCCCTTATCTGTTCAGCCCTGGGTCTGTGGCACCCAGGGCTTTTCACGTGGATCAAGCCGCATATCTCCGTGGCCTTGGGGATCATCATGTTCGGCATGGGCCTGACCCTGGACTTTTCGGACTTCTCCCGGGTGCTGTCCCGCTGGAAGCTGGTGCTCGCTGGCGCGGCGCTGCAGTATTCGGTGATGCCGCTCTTGGCCGTTGCCATCAGTTTTGTCTTTGGACTGGAGTTCGAGGTGGCCGTGGGTTTAGCCCTGGTCGGGGCCTGTCCGGGCGGCACGGCCTCCAACGTCATCACCTACCTAGCTCGTGGAAACGTGGCCCTGTCCGTGACCATGACCCTGGTCTCCACGGCCCTGGCTCCCATCCTTACCCCGGCCATCGT
>JAHJKV010000097.1 GCA_018822065.1 Pseudomonadota bacterium | reverse complement strand
CTAGCTTCTGGCGGCGTTCGACTTCCAGTTGAATCAGAGCGGGCACTCGGAATCTTCAACAACAGAAACCGGTTCCGCAGCTGCAACCCCCACCTGGCCCGACCTGCTCGCCGCACCACCGGCCTTCCAGGTCAACGCTTTCGACGACCTCGTCCTGTGCATGCACCCGGACGCCGAGCGGGACTGGAGAGACGCCATTCCACACGCGCCCGCTGCCGTGCTGTCGGCCTTTGTTGTCCAGACGCCCCAGGGTCCCTGGCACCGAGACGCTCCGGACGTCGTCGTCTGGGAAAGCGTGCATAGGGAAATCGAAGCGAAGGTCCAGGAGGTGATGTCTCAACGGCCAAAGCGAATTCACTTGGTTGCGAAGACGCCCTACTCACTCGGTGCATTGCTCGGCGCCCAGCTCGCCCCTCAGAATCACCAATTGCTTGTCTACCAGCACGACAACCTGGAAGGAAGCAGGGACCAGAAGGTCTGGCGACCCTGGGGCCCCACCTGGCCGGCTGCACCGGGTTTGCGGTCCGCGGACTTCTTCGAAATGCCACCGGGGATGGATCGGTGTCGACCGGAAGAGACCGGAAACCTCGCGGTGGTCGTGGACATTACGGGCAGAAGCAACCTGGAATCCTGCGTCCTCGCCGTCCGCGAGCGCTATGGCGAGGATGGCGGCTCCGTTCGCCCCGTGCAGATTCGTGCGAAGTTGACGGGGCAGGGGGCCATTCGCCAGCCTGCCGACGCGGACAAGGCGTCCACTGAACTAGCCGAATTGCTGCAGCTCTTGTCGGAGAGTTTTCCGAATGCCAGACTGCACGTTTTTTATTATGGACCGCTCGCCGTCCTCATACGGGCTTCCTGCGGCCTGTCGCTTCGCCGCACGCCGATCATCCTCTGGGAAGCGGTCTACCCGAACAGCCAGGCCCAATGGATCCCGGCCATCCTCTTTCCTGAGGGTCGGCTGTTGATCGCCGACCCAAGGAGGTGATGTCATGACCACCGTGCGTGCTGCCTTTGAACAAATGATCCAGCAACTCGAATTGACGGAAGCGGAGCGGGCTGAGGCCTCCCGACAGCAAAACGACCTGCGCACTAGGCTCGTTTCCACGCTGACGGGCGTGGAGGAGCAGTTCCTGACCGGCTCGTATGCACGTCATACGGCGATTCGACCCTTGCACGACATCGACCTGTTCATGGTGCTCAACGATGCAGTCCATGGCTATCGGAGGTCTGCTCCCATCAGCCATGTGTTGTACCTTGTTCAACGGGCCCTGAAGCAGATCTACCCCAACAAGGATCCCGCCATCCTGCAGAACCGCTCCGTCCATCTGGATTTCAAGGGAACCGGAATCGGCTACGACATCGTGCCAGCGTTTCGTGAGCGGGTGGGCTCGGATGTTTACCTGATCCCGGACCGAAGGGCTGAGCACTGGATCCGATCCAATCCGAGGGCTCATGAAGCAGCCAGCACGCTGGCCAACGAAAAGGCGGGAAAGAAACTCAAGCCGTTGATCAAGGTGGCCAAGCATTGGAATGTGCATCAGGGAAAACCGCTGGCGTCGTTCCATCTCGAGGTCATGGCGTATGGAGCGTTCTCTTCCGCACCTGCCTCCTATCCGGAAGGTCTGGTCGCTCTCTTTGGCCATCTATCCAACGCGGTGTTGCACGCCTGTCCAGATCCGACGGGGCTCGGACCGGACATCGACCAAGGGTTGGGCGGGCAGGATCAACTACGTTTCTATGGATTGTTCCATTCTGCAATGGAGCACGCCCGACAAGCAATTAATCTGGATGCACGAGGGTTGCCCGAACAAGCCCATCTCCTTTGGCGCGCCCTGCTCGGCGAGGTGTATCCAGAGTGCGGCCGGAGGTTCTGAGATTGTGCGTTTGCGCCAAGGGTCTTTTCGCCGGTGTGATTGACGCCTGTTTCCCGCCATGTCATGGTGATCCTGCGCTGGTCCGACTACCGGTTTGGTTCTATGTTCTTTGAGAATCGAATAGTTGCCCCGGGTTTGAACTTTCAAGCGGTGCGGTGACGCCAGTTATCCCGGGAACCGCTCGAAAAGGGTCTTGTAAGTCATTGATT
>JAHJKV010000096.1 GCA_018822065.1 Pseudomonadota bacterium | reverse complement strand
CGGCACAGCCTGCACCGTTGCCCAGGCCTTCGCCCGAACCGTCACCGGCATCGGGAAGCACGACGATTTCGGCCCCGACCGCCTCGGCAATGGCATCCAACTCGGCCCGGCGCACGTGATTGGCCCGGAACTTGACCTCGACCCCGGAAACAGCGACCACGCGGAAGCGGGGCTTTTGCAATCCGGGTTCAACCCGGCGACGCTCGCGCACAAAAATCTTACTCATGATGTCCTCCTGGTTTGACAGTTGTATCTTTTTGAACGTAGAATTAATTTCAACATATGTGCTTGAAGCATCTATGTCAAGAGAGGGAGTAAAGTTATAATGCACGGAAGAGGACAGGGACGAGGGCAGGGACAGGGGCGAGGGCAGGGACGGGGCAAGCAGCAGCGCTTTATCCGGGCGACCATCCTCATGGCGCTTCTGGACGGCGCGTCCCATGGCTATGACCTGGCGACGAAAATTCTGCGCTATGGCTTCGTGCAGGGTGAAGTTCCGCCTGGGATGATCTACAAACATCTCAGGCAGATGGAAGACGAGAATCTCTTGAAGTCCGATTGGGACGCCGAGGGGGCGGGCCCGGCGAAGCGAACCTATGAACTGACAAACGAGGGGCGGGAAGCCTTGGAGGTCTGGGTGGGATTCATGGAGAGCCAGGCGGAAAAGATGGACCAGTTCGTGGCCCTGTATCGAAACAAAAAATAACGTTATCAGGCAAGGGCTTGTGCCAGCAAATGAAAAAGGCCGACTTCTGCGCTGTGCGGAGGTCGGCCTTATGCTTTTGTTCTGTTCCGGCTCAGGAGAATACCGGGGCGTAAAAGAATCGTTCGTACCGGGCACAGAGCTTTCTGGCCGTATCGGTTTCCAGCCCGAGATTCCGGAGCCTGCAAAAGACATGCAGGGGGTTGAGCCAGTGTTGTAAGTGATGCCTAAGCCGTCTCATGGCTGTTCTCCTTGCCAATCTTATCGGCATTCCGGGACGTTTCCTTGAGATCGTCTCCAGGTTCATTTTTTTTTACATTTTCACTGCCAGTGGAATAGGGTAGAATGGATTGGATTGGAGGTTTCATGCGATTTGAATACGTATTCACCTTCGAGGGGGGGCGCGAGGAGCGGTTTGAGGTTGTGGTGGATGACACCAGCCTGGACATCACCGCGCCCTTGCCTGAAAACCTGCCGGAATGGACCGCGCTTGACTTCGAACAGTGCCCCCACTGCCCGCTTGGCATCGCCGAATATCCCCAATGTCCCCTGGCAGCGCGCATCCTGCCCCTGGTGGAACGACTCAAGGACCTGGTCTCCTTCACCGAGGCCGACGTCAGTGTCCTGACCGAGGCCCGGGAGATTCGGGCCCATACCACTCTGCAACGGGGCTTAAGCTCGCTCATGGGGCTGATTATCCCGGCCAGCGGCTGCCCCCATACCACCTTCTTCCGGCCCATGGCCAAGTTCCACCTGCCCTTTTCCACCGAGGACGAAACCGCCTACCGAGCCATCAGCATGTACCTGCTGGCCCAGCATTTTCGCGAGGAAGAGGGAGACGTTCGAGATGTGGCCCTCAAGGGCTTGCGGAAAATCTACGAGAACATCGGGACCGTGAACATGCATGTTGCCAAGCGGCTCCGGGCCGTGGAGGGACAGGACTCCTCGGTCAACGCCATCATCCTTCTGGACATTTTCAGCCAGGTGGTGCCGGTTATCATCGATGAATGTCTGGAACAGGTCAGCCTACTCTTCAAGCCCTACCTGGACGACGGTCAGCAGTAGCTGGTTAGGTGCGCGGTCTAGCGCTCCCTATCGACCCGAATCTGTTCCGCCCGCCTGAGTGCCGGAACGAGCAGGAGCATGAGCCCGGCTGCCCCGGCTCCGGCCCAGAACACCGCCTGGATGCCAAAGGCCACGTAGAACAGGGCCATGAGCATGGGGGCCACGGTCTGGGAGAGGCGTAAGATCATACCGTTGGCGGCCATGAAGGCGGCTCGCTGTTCCATGGGTGCCAGGGCCGTGAGCACAGTCATCAGGGTGGGGATGTTTAGCCCCTGACCCAGGCCGAAGAAGAGCACCGGAAGGATGACCCACCACTGGCCCGGCATGAGCGGGATGAAGATCATGGATATGGCGTAGCAGCAAAAAGCCATGCCCATGAGCGTAGAGCCGGGAAAACGCGCAGAGAGCTTGCCGAGCTGGGAGGCGGCCATGGCCGTGATGAAGCTTGACAGGGCGATGATGATCCCGATGCTTGAGGCCGGAGTTCCAAAGCGATGGTCGAGCAGGATGGGCAGATAGGTGACGATGGGGCCGTAGAGCACGATAAAGGTCAGGAAGGTGACCGCAAAGATGGCCATGGCCTCCACCGTGCGCATACGGGCAAAAGCATCCTTGAGATAGGCTCCGAGCTTTTGCGTGGTGTTTACTTTGGGGGTCTCCAGCTTGGCAGCGGCCAGAAGTCCCAGGGGGATGGCCAGGGCAGGCAGCAAGAATGGCCACTGCCAGCCGATGATGGCCAGCAGGCCGCCAACAGCAGGGAAGATGGCCGTGCCGATGGAGAGGACACTGGCGTTATAGCCCATGGCGGTCATGCGCTCGCGCCCGGAATAGAGATCACCGATGATGGTCAGGTTGATCATGCCCAGAGGGCCAGCGCCCAGGCCCTGGAGGAAGCGGAAAATGAGCAGGGTGGTCAGGTCTTGGGCGAAGAAGCAGGCCGTGCCGAAGATGCCGAAGACGAAGAGCGAGGGGATGAGCAGCGTCTTGCGCCCCATCCGGTCGCCGAGGATGCCTGCAACTGGGGCCATGATCGCACCGGGCAGGGTGAAGGCGGTGATCACCAGCCCGATGTTCACCGTGGTCAATCCCTTGATGTTCCTGGCCATGTCCGGCAGCACCGGAATGATGGAGGAGACCGAGAGGATCGCCATCAGGGTCACCCCGAAGACGATCTGGAGATTCGGGTCGAGATAGAGCTTATTTACGGGCATGTTCAGCCAGTTCCACAGTCCTGGATTTCAATGAATACACGTTTGATGCGTGGGAAGGCGGCCTTGATGCTTTCGTCCAGACGTGCGGTGACCTTTTCTGCGTCAGCGGCGGAGAGCGAGTTGACGAAATCCACAGACACCGTGAGCAGAATATAGTCCGGCCCCATGTGCAGGGTGGCGAGTTCGCCGATGCGTTGGATGGCCGGCTCGGCCAGGACCATGCCCCGGACCCCGGCGGTGATGGTGGCGTTTGCGCCTTCGCCGATGAGCAGACCGTGGGTCTCATAGGCCAGCCAGATGGCCGTGCTGGCAAGAATCCCCCCGATGACGATGGCGGCGATGCCGTCCCACGTCGAGTCGCCGGTGAGGTGGGCCAGGCTGACGCCGATCAGGGCGACGAGCAGACCGAGCAGGGCGGCGGAGTCCTCGAAGAGCACCACGAACAGGATCGGGTTTTTGCTGCGGGAGATGGACCGGAGCAGGCCCCGGCGGCCATAGGTCTTGGTAAACTCCCGGAGGGCCAGCCACCAGGCCGCTCCTTCGAAAACGATGGACAGCGCCAGCACGAGGTAGTTGAGGGTCGGGTCGCCGACGGGGTGGGGGTTGGTCAGCCGTTCGATGCCCTCATAGGCGGACACGCCCGCGCCTACGCCGAAGATCAGGATAGCCACCACGAAGGAGTAGAAGTAGATTTCCTTGCCCCGGCCAAAAGGGAAGGTCGCGTCCGGCGGGCGCGAGGCCTGCCGGAGGCCGAGGAGCAACAGCGCCTGGTTCAGGGTGTCCACGCTGGAGTGGATGCCCTCGGAGAGCATGGCCGAGGAACCGGTCACCCCGGCGGCGATGAATTTGGTGATGGCGATGAGCGTGTTTCCGGCCAGGGCCGCGTAGATGACGAGCTTGGAGGAACCGGCCATCTATTGTTCCTTGAGAGCTGGGTCAAGCAGCATTTTGTCCCGGTGCACGGCTTCTTCACAGCTGGCACGGCCAAGGATGGTCTCAATCTCGGAAGTCTTCTCCCCCTTGATCCGCTCCAGGTCGAGGGAGGAAAAATTGGTCAGGCCGACTCCGAGGGTGGTGCCGTCTTCAAGTTTGATGGCGATGAGGGCATTCTGGTCGAAGTCTCCCTCCACACGGGTGATCCCGGCAGGGAGCAGGGATTTTCCCCGGTCGGCCAGGGCGCGGGCGGCCCCGGCATCGACAAAGACGGCTCCGGCGGGGTCGTCGTGGTAGGCGAGCCAGAATTTTTTGGAAGAGATGTGCCGGTCGCCGGGCAGGATGAAAGTGCCGACCTCAGCCCCGTCCAGGGCGGCGGCCAGGGAGAAGTCGCCCTTGCCGGAGAGAATCAGGGTGGGGGAACCGATCTGGGCGGCCCGTCGCGCGGCCAGCAGTTTGGAATACATACCGCCTGAGCCCACGGCAGTCTTGCCGTCGCACATGGCCGGGATGTCCAGGGTGGCAATGTCATCGATGAGCCGCATGGGTTTGGCGTCCGGGTTGGTGTCCGGGTTCTTGTCGAAGACACCATCGGCCGAGGTGAGATTCAGGCAGAGGTCTGCCCCCACCAGCCCGGCCACCACGGCGGAGAGGGTGTCGTTGTCGCCAAAGACCAGTTCGGCCACGGACACGGTATCGTTTTCATTGATGATCGGGATCACACGCCACTTGAGCAACCGGTCCAGCGTGTTGCGGGCATTGAGAAAGCGTTCGCGCTGTTTGAGCCCGCTGCGGGTGAGCAGGACTTGGGCGGTGATGATGCCGAGGCGTTCCAGGGCCTGGTCATACTCGTGCATCAGCCGTGACTGGCCGATGGCCGAGGCGGCCTGACGGCCGGGCAGGTCGGAGAGATCGGTGCTGCCGTTCTGGCCCCGGGTGCGCATGCAACTGCGTCCGGCAGCCACGGCGGCGGAGGTGACGAGCACCACGTCCAGGCCGCGCCCATGCAGGGCGGCCAGCTCCTGGGCGAGGTGCTGGATGACCGTGGGGTCGAGTCCGTCCCGGTTGGTCAAAACGGCGCTGCCGACCTTGACCACCACACGGCGGACCCCGACGAGGTGTTCGGTGCGGGGAGACTGAGCCATGGGTGGGAAGTACAGGTTTTACTGGTCGGCGTCCAGAGAGAGGAAGCGATCCCCAGGGCAAACGCATCTAATTTCCAGTCAGTACTTTAACAAGG
>JAHJKV010000095.1 GCA_018822065.1 Pseudomonadota bacterium | reverse complement strand
AGGCCGCTGCCGCCGATGATGCCGATCTTGGTCATGAGATGCTCCAGCCGGGATTAGAGTTTGATCAGGGCTTCGTGCTTCAGGCCGCGCAATTGGCTGGGGCCGTCCAGGAAGCCGAGTTCAATGACAAACCCGATGCCGACCACGGTGCCGCCATTGCCCTGAACCAGGTCGATCATGGCTCCGCAGGTGCCGCCGGTGGCCAGTAGGTCGTCGATGATCAGCACCTTGTCACCCTTGTCGATGGCATCCACGTGCATGCACAGGGTGTCGGAGCCGTATTCCAGCTCATAGGAGGCTTCCACGGTTTTGTACGGAAGTTTGCCGGGCTTGCGGACCGGGATGAAGCCTACATTGAGCGTCATGGCCAGCGGGGTGCCGAAGAGGAAACCCCGTGCGTCCGCGCCCACGATCTTGTTGGCTCCCGTGTCAGCGAAACGCTCGGCCAACTGGTCGATAATGTAGGCGAAACATTCCGGGCTTTTCAGCATGGGGGTGATGTCGAAAAAAGTAATGCCTTTTTTGGGATAGTCAGGGATATCGCGAATGTATGCTCTCAGGTCCATGGAATCCTCCTTATGTTGTATTCTCTGTGGTAATCGTCCCTGCATTATTCTGTCAACCAAGTTACGTTCGATGTTCTTGCTTCAGCCCTGACCATCGGGTAGTGCAGCCCCATGAGTTATAGTAAGGAAGAATGGGTTCCTGCAAAACGGAGCCTTGGGCAGAATTTCCTGGTGGACGAAAATATCTGCCGTCGTATCGTGGACGCCGTGGCCCCTGGACCAGGCGACACTTTGGTGGAGATAGGGCCTGGCAGAGGCGCGTTGACTGGTTTTCTGGTCGAGGCCGGTCCTGAGCGCTACCTAACCCTGGAAAAGGATCATGCCCTGGCCGCTGCCCTGTCCCGAGCCCATCCTGGCGTCGAGGTTATCGACGGCGACGCGCTCCAGTTCGATTGGGATTCGCTGGCGGGCGGACAACTGAAGATCGCAGGGAATTTGCCATATAATGTAGCGTCCCGGATCATCTGGGAGATCGTGCACCGGGTGGTGGGCTTTGAGCGTGCCATTTTCATGGTGCAGCACGAGGTGGCCCTGCGACTGGCGGCAGAACCGGGGGGACGGGCTTATGGCGCACTTTCGGCCTGGGTGCAGTCTTTTTGTCGTGTGGACTATCTTTTTAAGGTTCCACCCACGGTGTTTCGACCGCAGCCCAAAGTGGACTCCGCAGTGGTCAGATTTACGCCGCGAGCTCTTGAAGAGCGTCCATCTGACCCCGATGCCCTGTCACGACTTTTGAAACTTTGCTTTCAAAAACGGCGCAAGCAGCTGAAAGGCATACTGAAAGAACAATGGAGCGCCGAGGTCGAGGCCTGGTTTGCTGATGCAGGTCTCTCCGTGACCTTGCGTCCGGAAGTGCTCACACCGGATCAGTTCGGGGCACTTTCCTTGATCATTTGAGGAATTTTCTTTGGGAATTGCACCTTTCCCCTATTGACTTGAAGCGTAAAATCCTGTTTAGCAAAGTGCATCCAGTGCCGAAATAACGGCTCCAGTCGTGCTTTTTTACGAGTTGTTGCTTGGTTTGGTCTGGACAGAAAAACAAGATTCATTTAAGGGCTAAGGGAAGCGCCGAACGTGATTGCACTTCCGGATGTGACCGGACAATATAACACACGGCAACGAGAGATTTTTTTGGAGTAACCATTATGAGGAGGAAGGACAGATGACGAAGGCTGATTTGGTCGTTAAGATCGCGGAAAAGGCCAACCTGACCAAAGCCAACGCTGAACGGGCGCTGAATGCTTTTCTGGACACCGTCGAGGGAACTCTCGTGAGTGACGGCAAACTTACTCTGACCGGTTTCGGAACCTTTGTGGTCGAAGAACGCAAGGCACGTGTGGGTCGCAACCCCCGCACCGGCTCCGAGATCAAGATTCCCGCGACCAAGGTCGTCAAGTTCCGCCCCGGCAAGCTTCTCAAAGAAGCCGTCAAATAGTTTTCGGAGGCATAGATGTTACACGGTGAAACTGTTCACAGCCCTCTGCCCATGGACCTTCCTTGGTGGATGCCTGACCACTTCATCTTCTTCGGCGTCCTCTATGTCGTGATTGCCGTCATCGGCATCGGCATCGGGTACACTGTTCTGAAGTCCTGGTGGCAGGTCCGCGGCGACAACGGCCACTAGGCCACGCGTGCCATTATTGAGATAGCAATCCGACCCGTTCTCCGGACGGGTCGGATTTTATTGTCTAATGTTCTGTTTTTACAATGTTTTTGGCTGTCTCTGGTTTGGTGATTTTCCACTTGCATTATTCGAAAATGGGGCGTAAATTTTCTGGTTCGTATGATAGGTCATTTGGCCTTTGAAAATGACCGATAAGGGAGGTGATTCATTTGCCCGGTGTATATCTCGACGAGAATGACAACTTCGATATCGCCCTTCGCCGCTTCAAGAAGCAGGTCGAAAAGGCTGGTATTTTGTCCGAGTTGAAGAAACGTCAGCATTACGAGAAGCCCAGCGTGCAGCATAAGAAAAAGAAAGCTGCCGCCAAGAAGCGCCTTGCCAAAAAACAACGCAAGGTCAGGATGGGTTAATGTCTCTTCTGAAAACCATCGAAGCAGACTACATCATCGCCTATAAGGCCAAGAATGAAGTCAAGGTGGCCGTCTTGAGGATGCTCAAGACGGCCATCAAAAATAAGTCCGTCGAGCTCAAGGGCGACCCGGACGATGATGCTGTGCTCGATTTGATCACCCGGCAGGTCAAGCAGCACAAGGATTCCATCGACCAGTTTTCCAAGGCAGGTCGGACCGACCTGGCTGACAGAGAAAAGCTGGAACTCGCATCCCTGAGTGAGTACATGCCTTCGCAACTCACCGATGAGGAACTCGGGGCCGCAATAGACGCCCTCATTGCTTCCACAGGAGCCGCTTCCATGGCGGACATGGGCAAGGTTATGGGAGCGCTCAGCGCCCAGTACAAGGGGCGTATAGATGGCAAGAAGGCAAGCGATCTGGTACGGTTGAAACTCACCCCCTAACCCCGAGAGGCGCATGGAATCCAGAACCCTCACGTTACTGGAATTCCCGAAAGTCCTGGAACTCCTGGCTGGACGCGCCGTCTCCGAGCCTGGTGTTTCCGCCTGTCTTGCCATCCATCCCCTGGAGTCCATCGAAGCCGTTCATCTGGCTGGAAGACTGACTGAGCAGGCTGGACGGTGGGCGTCACAGTCACAGTTCTCCCTTCGGTCCTTCCCGCGTTTGGACGGGCTGTTTTTATTTGTAGACGAAAAAAAACAACATCTCGATCTTGATGGTCTTTTTGCCTTGGCCCAAGTGCTTTTGCAGGCCAAGCAGGCGCGTGATTCTCTTCTGTCCACCAAGAATACTTCCTTTGATGATCTGTGTGAGGCCCTTTGCAGCACTGCCTGGCCCGAACAGCTTGCCGCTGCACTGGCTCGGTGCATGAACCCGGAGGGGCAATTCAGGGATGAGGCCTCGCCTGAGCTTGCCGCCATTAGGACCGATATTCGTGCCATTCATCAGCAATGTACAAAAAAAGCGAAAGATTTCATCCTGAGTCATGATCTTTCCCGGTTCCTTCAGGATGATTACATCACCCTTGCCAGTGATCGCTATGTGCTGCCACTCAAAGCCAATTTCAAGGGCAGGCTCCAGGGTATTGTCCACGATTACTCCCAGACCGGCGAAACCTGCTATTTTGAGCCCATGTTGTTGATCGAGCAGAACAATCGGTTGCAGGAATTGAAGAAGGAAGAATCGCGGGAAGAGAAGAAACTTCTGGAATATCTTACGGAACTGTTACGCCGGGAACGTCCGGGTGTGGAGGCTGCCTACTGGTTTCTGGTGGAACTCGACGTGTTGCTCGCCAAAGCCGCCTTTGGCGATTCTATCGGTGGACGGACCCTGGAAGTGGAAGAGGGTGCACGCATCCTGCTCAAGGGGGCGAGACATCCTCTGCTCGCTCGTGCCGGAGCATCCGTGCAACCTATCGACATTGAAATGCGTGCGGATGATCTGGTGCTACTCATCTCCGGCGGCAATGCTGGCGGTAAGACAGTCGCCCTCAAGACTGTGGGGCTGACAGCGGTCATGGCGTATTCCGGGCTGCCGGTTTCGGTACAAGCTGGGTCGGTGGTGCCATTCCTGTCTCAGATATTTGTGATCATGGGCGACGAACAGAGCCTTGAAAACCATGTGTCCACGTTTACAGCACAGGTGCGCAACATCTCCAGGGTCTGGGACCTTGTGGACGACCACACGCTGTTTCTGCTTGATGAATTTGGAGCTGGAACGGACCCCACTCAGGGCTCTGCCTTGGCCCAGGCCGTACTTGACCGGCTCATCACTCGTGGCGTTTTGGTTTTTGCGGCCACGCATTTTCCTTCTCTCAAAGCCTGGGGTCTCTCCCGGGAAAAGGTTCGCGCCGCAAGTGTGCTCTTTGATCCTGATACCAAACGACCTCTCTATCAGTTGGCCTACGAGATCGTGGGGGCATCTATCGCTCTTGATGTGGCTCGGGAAAATGGTCTCCCTGCCGAGATTCTTGAGTCTGCGGAAAAATATCTGCTTCTGGACGGTACGGATTCCTCCGCTGTCCTGAATCGGCTCAATGAACTGGCTGTGGAGCGCATGCTCGAAATATCACAGCTCGAAGCGGAACGGGGCAAATTTGAGGCCAAGCGGTCCAGGCTTGAGGAACAGTATCGACAGAAGCAGGGGAAAGTGTTGGAGGATATCCGGGCCAGATCCCAGGAAATCATGCGCGAATGGAAAGAGGGACGCACCGGACGCAAGCAGGCCATGCAACAACTTTCCTCCCTGCGCACAAGCCTGAGCATTGAAGATGTCACGGGTAAACGTCCCATTCCTGTTGAACCATTTGGGTTTTCTTCTCTTGAAATCGGCGGTGCCGTCACCTACCTCCTGTGGAACAAGCAGGGGCAGGTCGTGGAACTGGACGAGCGTAAACAGCGGGTTCGGCTTGATCTGGACGGGGTGACCATGTGGGTCAAGTCAGCCGATCTCGGACCGGCGGTTGGGGGAAAACCTCAACAGGTATATCCCGGTGGGTCT
>JAHJKV010000009.1 GCA_018822065.1 Pseudomonadota bacterium | reverse complement strand
TATTGAAAATGGTCAGTTGGTTGTTGGAAATAAACGGTTCGACCTCGACGCCCCTTATATCGATCTTCGGCAAACAGGCGTGACGGCTCTGCCCGATGGGTTACGGGTGAAAGGAGATCTTGATTTCTCTGGCTGTCCCTGCCTCGTGAGCCTGCCCGATGATCTCCAGGTGGGCGGAAGTCTGTTTCTTGAAGACTGCACCGGCCTCACGTCCCTGCCCGATGATCTCCAGGTGAAAGGGAGTTTGTGGCTCGACGGCTGCTCCAGCCTTGTATCCCTGCCTGATGGGTTGCAAGTGGGCGGGAATGTAAACGGCTTCGTTCCCAAGCCCGTTCCCTGTCCAGCCCAGACCGAGCCAATCGTCACCTTGGATGACGAGGCTATGGCCTGGCTGACTACCCGTGCCGACGGGGGTTGGATTGTCTAGGGGGGGGGCCTGCCTGTCCATCCCCCAGGCTCCGCGAAACCGGGGCCTTTTTCATGTCTGTTCGGTTGAAAAACGTGGCTTCAAAATTGGATTTATGGTAAACTTAGCAGGCCCATGGAGGGTTTTTTCTCCCTCCTAAACACACCAAGGAGAACCACATGTCAAAATTCAAGGCTTTCAAAATCCAATTTGGCCCTAAGCTGTCCGTGACCGTCCGCGCCCTGGTTGTCCTCTTTACGCTGTTCTTGCTGGCGATTTACGCTTTATGGGGAGCGCACCATAGAGGGGCTAATTTTGGGGCTGTGATCATGGCCTTGTTTGTTCTGGTGGTCCCTCTTTGGGATTGGATCGTTGCCCCGCTCAAGCAGCGTGATCTGTATTCGGTCATCCACGAACATAACCACGGGGTTGATTGTCATTCCTTCTGTCTCAGGAAAAACGTCTCCCTGGGGTTCTTGGATGAGGAAGAAATGATTGTCCTTGCCGAGGCTCTGGATGTGGATTTCGAGCCGGAAGAGGGGGAAAAAATGGAAGTGTTTTGCACCTGGGGTTCTGGATCTCCTGATCTGTCCTCTCTCGTGATGTCCTTTGCCGCCAAGGGGGTGAAGTGATGGATCGCATTCCTGCATCCATTTCGGATGACGACCTTTGTAGCGGCTGCTTGTCTCTGGCATACTCTCCCGGCCTCGAATCCGTCTGCCGGTTCCCAGGTGGCACGGATGCCGAATGGCCTTGTTCCTTCGATGATGACGGCTATGTCCAGGAGTGCAAGCACCTCTCCCCCTGCGTTAGCGGCCAGAACTGGACGGCATTAGCCCTTGAAGAGGCGCGTTGGGAGGATGGCCGAATTGTTGAGCTCAAAACCAACACCTTCAACGACAAGGAAGGCAAAGAAGAAATCTCCATCAACGATGTCTACACGGCACGGCGGCTCGTGGCTGCTTGGAACGCATGCCGCAATTTGAGCCTTGAGGCCCTGGAAGGTGGCGCGGTGGACAAGCTCCTGTCCCTGTTGACCGAGAACGCCGCAGCCCTTGAAAGTGAAGAAGGTGCGCTCGGGACAAGACATGCCGGTTTGATATTCCAGACGACGGCCCATTTGAGCATCTGGAAAACGCCGTTCCACAAGGAGTCCAAATGAGGATTCTCATCGTGGACGATCTCTACGGCAATCTGGAGCGCCAGCTCCTCGATATCGCGGCCCATGCAGCGGGATACCCTTCGCATCCCGAAATGTGCGCAGACGGCTTCGGCTGGAGCCAGCAGGAATTCAAGCTGTCAAACCAACTGGTCCGTTCGTTGATGGCTCAGCTTGATGGCCTGCTCAATCCCGTGGAGGTGCGCGCTCGATCCCCCGATGGCCGCAAGTTGAAGATCACATAGCACACATCCCAAGGCCCCGGCAGTTCAAGCGCCGGGGCCTTTCTTTGGTCTCCCCTCTCTGCTTTGCTTCTCGCCTTCCGGCATGGACGATGTTCCCTCAACTCTCTCGTGTGCGCCCAGGGCCGACGCTCGGAGCGGTCACGCTGTCACACCCTCTGTCTCAGTTTCAACCTGGTGTGACATGGCATCGCTGTCCGAAACGGATTCCCCTGGATTGCTGTCTTGATCGGACTTTTATGCGGGGTTGGGCCTTTTGAGCCTGCACTTTTCAAATAATTGGCTGTCCTCGTGCTGTTTGTGCATTTTTTTGGTGCGCCAGGGCTGGATATCGCGTATAATTGGAGGGGGCCGCATGGCCCTTTGATGACACCCACACCAAGGAGAAACCAACATGGCAACCAAACAAGTGAAACCCGGAGATTGGCGCGTCGATGATCGAATCATCCCTAATGACGGCTTGTATATTAGAGAGCGAGCTTCCTACGGTCGTCAGAGGCTCGTGGCAAAGGTGCTTGATCAAGACTTCGAGCTTGTTCGTGATCGTGCAGCCCTGATTGGTGCTGCCCCGGACATGCGGGCCGAGCTTGGCTACATCGATGCCTGCCTGCCCGACATCGACGGCCTTGATGACGAGGCCCAGGTTGAAGTGGTGATGACTGCCGCCGCCGCTCGTTCCCTTCGCCGCGTGTTTGAGATCGCCAGCGCCAGGAGGAGTCAGGATGACTAAATACAACGTCCACGTCTATGTCGTCTGTCGCGTGAAGGTGGAAGCAGTCGAGGCTGAAAGCCAGAATGAAGCCATCTCGAAGGCTAAATCTCTGCTGGAAGACGATGGCGCACTGTTTCGCCTCTATCCCGACTTCTCAACCTCTCGTCGGCCCGAAGAGGTCGAAGGTGGGCCGCGCTTTGTTTCGGGCGGGTATGCTGAGGAAGTTGTCGGCTATCTCGTGGATGAGGTCGATGACCCCGAGTACGAACGGACGCGCCCGTATGATGCCGACGGTCAGCTTGTGCCTCTCGCGAGCGTTCCTACCGCCAGGATGGTTCCGTAGTCATGGGCAGGAACAGCTACCGGCCTAGAAGGGCGAGCAAGAAATGGCTGGAGGATGCACCGGATTATGTCCTGGCCTGCTACGATTTCGGCAAAGACAAAGGGGTAGATCGCTACACTGTGCTTTTCGGCGGTGACTTATGGGAACCGAGCATGGGTAGCACCGTCCAGGCTCTTTGTCTGTCGGAAAATCCCTGCACTCGATTTGGGGTGCGTATTTGGAATGAATACAATGCCCGGCAGCGGTCTAATTTCGGAAAGCCGGTGAAGTGGCTTGCTCTGCCCGAGTGTGTGCGTGAATGCGTGATTTCTTGTGCAACTGAAGACGATTGCTAGGGGAGGTAACATGGCTGAACTCGAATATCTGACCGTTGCTCGGATCAGGGCTAACTATTTTACAGACCTTCTTGATCTTATTGAATTCTGCGAACGCTCCCCGAAGGAAGACAGCTCCCGTGCGGCCGCACAGTTCCGCAGGGCTTTCGGCTATGCCAAGGGGTTGCCACTGAGTTGGTGGCACAAGGCCCTGTTTGCTGATCTCCGGGCCATCAATCGCCAGCTTTTTGCCGACTATCAAAAATCCCATCCGGCAAAAGTTATTCCTGCATGTGCGGGCGCGGGTGTTTCGGGGCAGGGGCAGTTGGCCTAGTCCGTCGAGTCTCATTCATCGTTTGTCGTGATTATCAAAGCAGAGGAGGAAGTAGGTATGGGCATTGAAAAATATCTGGATTTGAACATATCGCATGTCACCACGGGCGACATCAAATTGCTTGAGGCGGGGGAGGGCGCTTCCCTCCCCTTCACGGTCTACCCTACCAAGGAATACGGCTGGTTTATTCATGTCGCCTGGGGAAATGAAGAGGACATGGCCGAAAGATGGCCGTTTGTTCGTGTGGCAGGTTTTTCTGAAGCTTTCCAGGCCTTGCTCCTGGCCGCTCAAAATGCTGGCTGCGCTTTCCTTCGTCTCGACACGGACGGCCCTGACTCCGATGAATTCCCGATTGTCCATGAGGAGTGCTTATGATCATCGTCATCCCATCCATCGACGACAACGGCCAGGGTGATCCGTATTTGGTGGAAACGCCGGAAGGCCTGGACCCCAAGACGGCGGTGGCCGAGGCTAAAAAGTTGGTCATGTTGTCCGCGCAGGCGGTGGTGGCCGGTGAATACGACCACATGATGCTTGCGATGGACGCTCAATTCCAGGAGCACGGGTGGCCCTGCCCTTATTGGCTGACCCTGGACCTGGACTGGCGAGTCGAAGAGGCAAAGGCCCAAGAGACTGCGGCGCAGTCCAACACGGACTCTTATACTGTGACTCAGTTCC
>JAHJKV010000094.1 GCA_018822065.1 Pseudomonadota bacterium | reverse complement strand
TCTACCTTCGGCGGCGTGGGTCGCCGCTTCGAAAAGAAGGGCGAACGCAGCGGCGTGCTGGTGGTGGACGATTACGGCCACCATCCGGCAGAGATCATCGCCACTATCGCCACGGCCAAGTCCTGCTACCCGAACCGCCGTCTGGTCGTGGCCTTCCAGCCCCACCGTTTCACTCGCACCCAGGCTCTGTTCGGCGATTTCTGCAAGGCCTTCCAGGGGGTGGACCTGCTGCTCTTGAACGAAATTTACCCGGCCAGCGAATCGCCTATTCCAGGGGTCAACGGCATGTCGCTGGCCCAGGGCATCCGGCAGGTGAGCGACGTCACGGTGACCTTTTATCAGAATTTCGAGGCCATGGAGCCGGAACTGGATGTGATCCTGAGCCCCGGCGACCTGTTCATCACTTTGGGAGCCGGTTCCATCTGGCAGGTGGGCGAAAACTTCCTGTCCGATCGAATCCCCAACCCGCAAAAGGATGACGTGACGACATGATCGCGACACTCAGGCCCGGACCCGCACTTCGCGAACGCACCACCATTGGCATCGGCGGCATCTGCCTGGCCGAGGCTGTGCTGCACACCGAACAGGACCTCGATCAGTTGGCCGCCTTCCTGGCCGCCGAACCGGGCCGGCCCTTTGTCATCGGTGCGGGCTCCAATCTCCTGGCCGCAGATCGTGGTCTGGACCTGGTGCTGATCCAGACCAAAAACAGCGAATTTATGATCAAGGACCTGGGCGATTCGGCCTTAGTTCGGGTCGGGGCGGGCATGAAACTGCCGGTGCTGCTCTCCAAGTTGCACAAGGCGGGTCTGGGTGGACTGGAAGGGCTGGCGGGCATCCCCGGCACAGTGGGTGGCGCACTGGCCATGAACGCAGGAAGCTGGGGCGTGGAGATGGCTGATCGGGTAAAGCGCGCAGCCCTATGGACACCCCTGGTCGGGCTGTCTGTAATCGAACGCGAGGACATGCAGTTCGGATACCGCAGCTTCAACCCCGGTCTGGCTGGCAAATGGCTCGCCTGGGCCTTGGAACTGGTGCTGCCCAGGGCGGATTCGGCAGCGATCCAACAGGCCATGACCGAAAATATGAACAAGAAAAAAGCAGCCCAGCCCATGGGAGAAAGCACGGCAGGCTGCGTATTCAAAAACCCTGACGGGATGTCGGCAGGGAAACTGCTCGACCAGGCAGGGATGAAAGGCAAGGCTGTCGGCGACATGGAATTTTCCGGCCTTCATGCCAACTTCCTGGTGAACCGGGGCAAGGGGACCTTTGCCCAGGCCATGGAACTGCTGGACACGGGCAAAGAGGCCGTGGCGAAGCACTGTGGCATCACGCTCGAAACGGAGGTCATCATACTGACATGATAGGCACGACTTTCGGATCAACCCCGCGCAAGAAGCCCAACCACAGAAATCGGCGCAAACCAACTCCGGGTCAGGGCTTCTCCCCTGTGTCAAATTCCGGACTTAAACGCTCAGGTATTGCCCTGGGGCTGATGTGCATCCTTGCCATGTTCCTGGGTGGACTCTTCTTGGGATATCGTTGGGCCGTGACCACCGAAACCTTTGCCCTGAGCGAGATCGAAGTCACGGGCATCCAGCACCTGAGCTATGGGGATGTTCTGACAGCTGGCGACGTAACCCTTGGCCGCAACTGCCTGGACCTGAACGTCACCAGGGTGCAGTCCCGGCTGGCAAAGAATCCCTGGGTGAAATCCGTTGCCGTACGCCGCGAACTGCCGGACAAGCTGATCATCGAAATCGAGGAGAAGAAAGCGGCCTACTGGTCGATCTTCGGCGACCGCATCTATTATGCCGACGAACTCGGCGGGCTTATCACGGCCCTGACCCCCGGCGATTTCACCTCGCTGCCTGTGCTAGACGCCCCCAACAAACTGCGCGGCACCCTGTACAAACTGCCCGAGATGATCACCCGTCTTGAGGCGTCTGGCCTGAACGTGAAGACCTCGCACCTGACGTCTCTGCGCGTCATGGAGACAGGTGAACTGGAGCTTTTACTGGACCACCCGGGACTCACCCTGCGGTTCGGCATGAACGATTATCTGACCCACCTGGAACGAATGGAAAAGGT
>JAHJKV010000093.1 GCA_018822065.1 Pseudomonadota bacterium | reverse complement strand
CGAGATTGTGATCTGCCAGGAGTTGTTCGAATATTTTCTCAGCCTTGCCGAACAATTCGATGACCCCGATCAGGTGGAACAACTGATGTTGGATTCGGTCGTGTTCACGGGGCTGCATGAGTGGGGGCATGCAGCGATTGACTTGTATGATATACCAATCACCGGCAGGGAGGAGGACGTGGCAGACCAGGTGGCGACCTGGCTCACCATCGAGGCAGTCGGTGAAAATGCGGAGGAGGCCCTGACCACGATGCTGAATGCCTCTCTGCTGTTCCTGGTGCAGGGTGAAAACATGGCCGATGACGAGAGCGCCTACTGGGACAGCCATTCCCTTGATATGCAGCGTTTTTACAATATGCTCTGCTGGAGCTACGGCTTTGATCCCGACCTGACCAACAAGGTGACGGGGGAGCCCGTTGAGGAAATCATACCCGAAGAGCGACTTGCGTCATGCTCTGAGGAGTATCAGAGGATGTTTGACAGTCTGAGTTCACTCATGGCGGATCACCTGAGAGAATAGAAGCACGGAGTCGTTGTGCCTGAATTGCTTCCGTTTCCTGTTGAACGCATGTGATACGGTTGCTTGCCAGCAAAACACGAAGAAATATTTTGGGAAACGATGTCTGAGGGTTCGTGAGATGAACGTCTGGTGTAGAATGCCAAAAGGAGGAATAATGTTGAAAGGTAGTGTTGCTTTAGCCGTATTCGTTCTTTTATCTGCATGTTTTGTAGGTGGAGTACAGGCTGAGGATATGTATGGTGCAATTGCCTATGCTTCGGATGGTTCCTGGGGTTGGGCCGTGGACTATACGGACCAGCAGTCTGCAAATAACGCTGCCGAGAGCCAGTGCGGAGATTGCGAAGTAGTCCTGGAATTCCAGAACACCTGTGCAGCTTTTGCCTTGGGCGATGGCGGAGAAGGCTGGGCGTCGGGGGATGACCCGGAAGAAGTTCAGTATGCCGCCCTGGATGCCTGTTCATCGGTTGGGACCGACTGTGAGGTCAAGAACTGGGCCTGCACGTCGAGATAGTGTTTTCCTGCGGCTTTGAGCCATACAACAAACCGGGCGTCTGGACTATCCAGAGGCCCGGTTTTTGGTTAGGGAGGAAGCGCAGCCAATAAAGGAGCAACAAATGACCCTGAATCGGTATTTCCCCCATGCCCTTGCCTTGGCTTTTCTTGCGCTCTGGACCATTCTGGCCATCAACCCGGTCATGCGCGATGTGTGGTGGGCGGAAAACATCCCGGTTCTGGGCGTTTTTCTACTTCTGGTCACGACCTTTGGCCGTTTCCGGTTTTCCAATCTGGCCTATGGGCTCATGGCTGTCTGGCTGGCATTGCACACCATTGGCGGCCATTACACCTTTGCCAATGTCCCCTTTGACTTCATCCCCGATATTATGGGCGGGGGACGAAATAATTTTGACCGGTTCGGTCATTTTTCCATCGGGCTCTATGCCTACCCCATGGCAGAGTTTCTGACCCGCCGCAAACTGGCTGGCCCGGTGGTCGTGTCATTCTTCAGCCTGTTTTTCATCATGGCCCTGGCCGCTGGCTATGAGATCATCGAGTGGTGGTATGCCGTTCTGGCCGGGGGAGATGCAGGCATCGAGTTCCTGGGTTCCCAGGGCGATATCTGGGATGCGCAGCAGGACATGCTTGCCGACACCCTGGGTGCGATCGCCGCCTTGGTCCTTTTTCGGGCGGGCGGGGTGCGCCTGCCGCCGGGAGAAATGGCCTGACCCCAACGCCCCCCTGAGATTCCCTTGACGATCCTTCGGCATGCGCCGTATACCCTCCTGGCCCGACCGGTGCGGTTTGTCGGTCGATATCAAGAACCATCAAGCTCCTGGGAGGGCGCATGTCCGAATTCTCCAACGTCACCGTGACCCGCGAGGCGAATATCTACTTTGAGGGCAAGGTCACCAGCCGAGCCATCACCTTTGCCGATGGCTCGGTGAAGACGCTGGGGATCATGCTGCCCGGCGATTACGAGTTCGGCACGGACAAGCCGGAGCTCATGGAAATTCTGGCCGGGTCCATGCGCGTGTTCCTGCCCGGCGCCACAGAGTGGATCGAGGTCACGAGTGGGCAATCTTTTGAAGTGCCCGGCAAGGCCTCCTTCAAGCTGGAGGTCGCCGAGGTCACCGACTACTGCTGCTCCTATCTGGGCTAAGGGCCTCCATCGGTCCAATCATCAAGCCGCGTGGTGCAAGCCACGCGGCTTGTTTTGTTGTATCCTGAAAAGACTGCAAATGACTCGACAGAGAGTCTTTTTTTCTGGTATAGGTAGAGGGTGAAAATAGGTTTGAGCCTGGTCCACATCATATGTGGGCGTGACTTAATGAAAGTTAGATTTGTCAATAGCATAGCGACTGTCGAGGAAAGTCCGTTGAAGCGGGGGGGATATGGGCTCTCTTCGTGCACTGAAATATACCAATAAGTTAAGGATACGTTGAGGTAAAAGCGATTGGTTCAGGTGGGGTTTGTGGACTGTTTTGATAGGATACATTGAGGCGACAGTTGAGGAGAGTGCCAGTGCGACGTGTAAAATCATGCATCAGGATTCATTTGTTGGGAGCAGGTGCGTTCGTCCTGATGCTCTGTATGTGCCTGCCTGCCTTTGCCCTTTCCGGGTCAGTTCTCATCCTTCATTCCTACCACCCTGGATTGACTTGGGACCAATCCATCCAACAGGGCATCCAAACGGTGCTTGGCGCTGCGTCGGAAGAGATCAGTATCCAGACCGAGTACATGGATACCAAACGAAAGAGTGATCCGGTTCAATACGCCGACCTCCTGCAAAACTACCGTCATAAATTTGCACAGCGTCATTTCGACGTGGTCATCTGTTCCGATAACAATGCGCTCAATTTTCTTCTGGACCATGGCGACGAGCTTTTTGGGAATACGCCCGTGGTCTTCTGCGGTGTAAATAATTTTACCCCGGACCTTATCGCCGGACATGAGCAGTTTACGGGCGTGGCCGAAGCTGTCGCCTTTGGTGGGACCATCGAAGCGGTGCTGACACTGCAGTCGGATATACGACGAATCTTTGTCTATGGAGCCCCAACGTCGACCTGGCAGCAGAACAAGGAAATGTTCCTCCGGGAATCTGCTGCATTTGGTGGCAGGGTGGAGTTTGTCGTGGTGGATGAACTCGACATTCCCAAGGCGAAACAGCACATAGCCAGCTTGGGCAAAGATGACGCTGTCCTCCTGACCAGCGTGTATCGCGATGCCCAGGGCGAACTCACCTCCTTCGAGGAATCCACCCGGGAGATCAGCCAGGCGGCCAAGGTTCCGGTGTATGGGTTCTGGGACTTTCAGCTCGGCTCCGGAATTGTGGGAGGCAAGATCATCAGCGGTGAGGCCCAGGGAGAAACTGCGGCGCAGATGGCACTGCGCATCCTTTCGGGTACACCTGTCAGCGAGGTGCCCATCGTCACCGAGAGCCCCAATCGCTATTATTTTGACCATGTAAACTTGGCAAGAGTCGGGCTTCTGAACGCGCCGAGGCCGGAGGGCAGCCTGGTCATCAACGAGCCGACCTCCTGGTATCGGGAGAACAAGACACTGATCTGGACCGCGTTGTCGGTGTTCACGTTTCTGATGTTGATCATCGTGTTTTTGGTGGTGAATATTCTGCAACGCCGCCGAGCCCAGGCCATGCTCAGAGAAAGCGAAGAGGGG
>JAHJKV010000092.1 GCA_018822065.1 Pseudomonadota bacterium | reverse complement strand
CGCAATAGAGGAACCAGCATGAAAATCAGCCCCGAAGAAGTGGCCAGGGTGGCCCGGCTGGCCCGGCTCGACCTGGCCGAGGACAAGCTCGAACTCTTCGCCGACCAGCTCGGCGACATCCTGACCTACATGGAAAAGCTCTCCGAGGTGGATACAGAAGGGGTGATTCCCATGTTCACCCCGGTGGAACACGTCACAGTCACCCGGCCCGATGTGGTGAAAAAAGAATACGAGCGCGAGGAGATTCTCTCCAACGCGCCCGAGCAGGACGGTGAACATTTCATCGTGCCCAGAATTGTTTAAAGAGAATGCACATGTCTGAAATATTTGAACTGACACTGACGGAACTTGCCGCCAGGCTTCAGGCTCGCGAGATCACGGCCGAGCAGGCGGTCCAGTCCTGCCTGGATCGCATCCAGGCCACCGAGCCCGTGGTCAAGGCCCTGCTCACGGTCATGGGCGAGGAAGCCCTGGCCGCCGCCCGTGCCCTGGACGCTGCCGGACCGGACCCGGAAAAGCCTCTCTGGGGCGTGCCCATGGTCCTCAAGGACCTTTTCACCACCAAGGGCGTGCGCACCACCTGCGGTTCCATGATTCTGGAAAACTTTGTTCCCTTCTACGACGCCACCGTGGTGGTGAAGCTCAAGGAAGCGGGAGCGATCCTCATCGGCAAGGCCAACATGGACGAATTCGCCATGGGCAGCTCCACCGAGAATTCCGCCTTTCAGGCCACCACCAACCCCTGGGACACCAGTCGGGTGCCCGGCGGCAGCTCGGGCGGTTCCGCGGCCAGCGTTGCTGCCCTGCAATGTTCCGGTTCCTTGGGGTCCGACACCGGCGGCTCCATCCGCCTGCCTGCCTCCTTTTGCGGTCTGGTGGGCTTGAAGCCCACCTACGGGCGCGTCTCCCGTTTCGGCATGGTGGCCTTCGGCTCCTCCCTGGACCAGATCGGCCCTCTGACTCGTAGCGTGGAAGACGCCGCTCGCATCCTCGGGGTCATCGCCGGGCACGACGAGCGCGATTCCACTTCCGTGAACACCCCGGTGCCCGACTATCTCGCCGCCCTGGGCCGCAAGGACTTGCAGGGCGTGACCATCGGTCTGCCCGAGGAATATTGGGGGGAGGGCCTGGACCCGGAAGTGGAGCAGGCTTGCCGCGCCGCCGTGGCCGCCATGGAGGAGCAGGGCGCGAAGACCGTGCCCGTGCAGCTCTCCATGACCGACTATGCCATCGCCACCTATTACATCATCGCCATGGCCGAGGCGAGTTCCAACCTGGCCCGCTTTGACGGCGTGCGCTACGGCCATCGCAACACGGAAGCCGAAGAACTTGTCGACATGTACACCAAGAGCCGCACCGAGGGCTTTGGCGACGAGGTGCAACGCCGGATCATCATCGGCACCTACGTGCTCTCGGCAGGTTACTATGATGCCTATTACGGCAAGGCGGCCCAAATTCGCAGGCTTATCCGCAAGGATTTCGACACGGCCTTTAAGACCTGCGACGTGATCGCCGGTCCGGTCTGTCCCTCCACGGCCTTCAAGGTGGGTGACGTGGCTGACCCGCTCCAGATGTATCTGCTGGACATCTTCACCATCTCCCTCAACCTGGCCGGTCTGCCCGGGATGAGCCTGCCCATCGGCCTCGGTGCCGACTCCGGCATGCCCGTCGGCCTCCAGCTTCTCGGCCCAGCTTTTGGCGAGGCGACTTTGCTCTCCGTGGGCGAAGTCCTGGAACGAACCCTACCCAGGCTGCCCCTGGCAACCGGGCTCTGATGCACTTCGGAAATGTAGGCGCGGCCCGTCTCCAGACCAAGGAGGCAGGCCGCGCTTTTCTGTTTCTGCAAACTGCCGTATAACCAGCCCATGACACTCGCCGTCGCCGTATCTGGAGGCATGGACAGCCTGCTCGCCCTGGCGCTCCTCAAGGAGCGGGGGGGTGATCTCCTTGCCGTGCACGGCTTTTTTCTTCCGCAGAAGAACGAGGACACGGCGGCCCGGCTGGCCGGCCAATGCGCCGCGCTCTCCATCCCCTTCCACGCCCTAGACCTGCGAAAGCAGTTTCAGGCTCAAGTGGCCGACGGCTTCGTGGAGGCCTATGCCCAGGGCCGGACTCCCAATCCCTGCGCTCAGTGCAATCCGGTTATGAAGTTCGGTGCGCTCTTCGACGCGGCCCGTTCCCTGGGGGCCAACCGGTTTGCCACCGGCCATTATGCCCGACTCCTCGACCACCCCGATCTGGGGCGGCTCTTGGTGCGCGGGGCAGACCCGGCCAAGGATCAGTCCTATTTTCTCTCCCTGGTGCCCAAGGCGCTTTTGGAGCAGGCGGTGTTCCCCCTAGGCGATTTGCACAAGGCAGCGGTTCCCGGCGAACTGGCCCGGCGCGGTCTCACTGTGCCTTTGCCAGGCGAGTCCCAGGAGATTTGCTTTG
>JAHJKV010000091.1 GCA_018822065.1 Pseudomonadota bacterium | reverse complement strand
CGGTCAAAAGACCGTCAGCTGCTTGATAAGCTCAAAGACAAACAAGCCACGAGATACCACCATGAGCAAAGCCTCAAAGAGCAAAAGGAATACGATGAGTCATCAGCGCTCCGGCACAAGAGTAAAGATTACTAGGGTCTTTTTGCTGCTTGTGATCTTGGCCGCCGTCAAGCTCGTGCTCTTCGGGGTGCTGGGCGTCGAAACACTGACGCAGAGCATGGTCGAAACTGTGGCCCCCATCGCGGGAGTCGAGGAAGCCCTGGCCCAAACTCCGGCTGCGAGCCCTGCCGAAGAGGCGGTGGCCCAGACTGCGGAGGCGGATCAGACCGAGGCAGATGGTGCGGCCCTGGATGGGGCGGTAATGGAGACCAAGCCTGCGGGCATGGACGATTCCGACTGGAAAGTGCTCAAGAAGCGCGAGGAAGAACTCGCGGCCAAGGAGCGTTCTCTCAAGGAGCTGGAAGCCCAGCTCAGCGCCAAGACCGTGGAGATCGAAAAACTCAATGAACAGCTCAGGCAGCTGCTGGATGAGGCCAAGGGCGTCAAGGACGAGCAGCTCGACAAGCTGGTCAAGGCCTATGCCAACATGAAGGCCAAGTCCGCCGCGGCAGTGCTTGAGACCATGAACCAGGACCTGGCTGTGAAGATTCTTTCCGGATTGGGCGGCAGGCAGGCGGGGGAAATCCTGGGCTTCATCGAGACCCGCAAGGCGGCCCAGCTCTCCGAGGCTCTGACGGAACTGCGCGTGCCCTTCCAAGAATAGCCGACGATCCGAGATGGGCCGCATCAAACTCACCCTGGCCTATGAAGGCACGGACTATGCCGGCTGGCAGCTCCAGCCGGGTATCCGGACCGTGCAGGGCGAGTTGGAAAAGGCGTTTTTCTCCATCACGGGCGAACAGGTCCGGGTGCATGGCTCGGGTCGCACCGATGCCGGAGTGCATGCCCTGGGGCAGGTCGCCCATTTCACGGCCCCGGCAACCCGGTCTCCCATCCCCTGGGCCAAGGCCCTCAATGTCAATCTTCCCCTGGATGTCCGCGTGCTCCGTGCCGAGGACGTGGCAGACGATTTTCATGCCCGCTATTCGGCCCAGTCCAAGACCTATGCCTATTCCCTGTGGTGTGACCGGGATCGGCAGTTGCCCCAGCGGCGGCGTTTCGTCTGGGTCTGTGGCGAGGTCGACCTGGAGGCCATGGACAAAGCGGCCCGGTTGCTGCTGGGCGAACACGATTTTGCCGCCTTCCAGAACAAGGGCACGGTGGTGAAGACCACGATCCGGACCATGCATTCCATCTGCCGCGTTCCGGGGCTCCATTCAGAGGAGTGGGTCTGGCGTTTCACGGCGTGCGGTTTCCTCAAGCAGATGGTCCGCAATATCATGGGGTGTCTGGTCGCGGTGGGGCGGGGGAAAATTCAGGCTGAACAGGTTGGTGACATTTTGCGGGGGCTCCGCCGCGAGGCGGCTCCGCCCACGGCTCCGGCCCATGGGCTGTGCCTGGAGCGGGTCGTCTATCCTGAAAACGGTTAGTTGGAGCTCTGGGCACCCAGGCGGCCGATGATGATCCGGCGTTCGTCTTGATTCCAGTAAATCTGGCTG
Organism: Pseudomonadota bacterium; assembly: GCA_018822065.1. Lineage (GTDB taxonomy): Bacteria > Desulfobacterota > Desulfovibrionia > Desulfovibrionales > Desulfovibrionaceae > JAHJKV01. The sequence continues at coordinate 4,655 of JAHJKV010000091.1, read as the reverse complement.
CGGTCGATGCGGCGGTCCACGGTGAGCACGCGTCCGCCGAGGTGGATGGTCACGCCGGGATGAATGGAGGTCCAGACCTTGATGCGCGCCTCGGCCAGGGTCTTTTGGCGCTTTTCCCCCTGTCCCCGCATGTATTGGTCGATGGACTCGAGCTTCTTTTGTAGCTTCATGCGATATTTGATGAGTTCCGCCACGGCCTTGCGCTTGGCCGGGGCAGTGCGGATGAGCAGTTCTTTTGGATCGCCATCGCCGATGGCGTTCACCACACGCATGACTTCCCGCTTGATCTTTCTCCGGGCCAGGATGACGTTCCTGTCCACCTCGGTCTTGACCACCACGGCGACGGTGGTGGCCTGTCCAAGTTCCGTGCCGAGTTCCTTGGCCTCGAGTCCCTTGACCGTGATGATCTCTCCCCCCTGGATCATACCCTTGCCCTTGGTGGCAAAGAGCATTCCGCCGATTTCGATGTGGCAGTTGGTGATGTTGTTCTTGATGCTGACGTTATTGCCTGCCTGAATCCGGGCGTTGTTGGCAAAGGAGGCCACGACGTTGCCGCCTGCCTTGATCAGTCCCTTGTTGTCCATGAGCAGCCCGCCGCCCACGGTGATGTCGCCCCCGGCCTCGACGTTGGCGGCTTCCACAGTATCGTCCACCACGATGTGCTGGGGGGCGATGACGGTCATGCCCGCCTGGATCGTGCCGCGGACCTTGACCGAGCCCAGCTCGGCCCGGATGTTGCCGGTGGCGATGTCTACGTCGCGGTTGATCACCAGGAGCTGGGTGACCGCGAGCACGCCTCGTTCCACCACCACAAGGCCTGCATCTTTTGCTTCAAAGAAACCGCCTTCGCGGGCCACGACGTTCTCGCCGGGCAGGATGGACCGGACCTTGCCTGAGTGGGCCGGAATGGGGCGGCCATAGATGTCGAGCCCGGAGATGCCCTGCTCGGGTTCGTGCAGTTGGGCGATGGTCTCGCCTGGTTCGGCGACAGGCAGGATGTCCCGTTCGCGGTAGTCGATGCGGAGCGATTCCGACTCTGTATGAGCCTCGGAACTGTTTTTGGGTTGGGTCTTTTCGGAAGAAGGGGGCGGTTCAGCCAGGATTTCGAGCCAGGCGTCCGCACCGTTGATGGGTTCCTTGCCGGTGACCACGGGCACTTCGCGTTGAAGCTTGCGCTCTTCGCGAGCTTTGGCCGTGGCTAGGCGGATATTGTCCTCGTTGACGGGCAAGGACGACTCCAAGCGAGATATCTCGTCCTTGAAACGCAGGGCGGTGATGGCCTGCCCAAGGTGGTCGCGGTAGTGGATCATGCCCAGTATCTTGGTCAGGTCCTCGCTGATTTCCAGACCGGGGAGGATGTGGACCGAGTCCTCCTTGATCAGGGCGATGCCGTAGACCTGGGCGATGAAGACATTGTCCGTGGCGTCGAAGGTGCAATTCTCTCCGGCTTGGACCGCCATGTCCTTCTTGTGTTCCGAGGTGGTGGCCTTGGGCTTGATCACGCGACCGTCGATGGTCCGGCCGGGTTCGCCCTGGGAGGGCGGGAGCTTGTGGGCAATCACCTGGCCAGGAAAGACCGGGAAACGAAGGTCGCCTTCGGGCTTAATGCTGGCGTCGGAGGGCTCGCGCGGTTCCAGGCCGCGCACCAGCACCACCTTGCGGTAGTCCTTGCCCTGGCGCAAAAGCTCAATAACCCGCTCCGGGGCTCCAGGCACGGGCGTTTGCCGGACGCCGGCATTTTCGAGTTGGGTGCGAATGGATTTGGCAGTGAGAGGGCGACCTTGTCCCTGGGGCGCCAGATAACGGCTGATGCCGAGTTTCATGCCATCCTCGGACATGCAGAAGCGAATCGTCGCGTCCGCATTTTCTTGTCGGCTGCTCTCAGGCTTGGAAGGCATTGGGGTCCCCGTGTACTGCTGTCATTTGTTCCTCATGACCTAAATACCTGAAGCTGGACGGTATCGCAAGATATTGCCAAAATTTCCCCAATGATGCCGGACTGTTTGCGGTTGCGATCGACAATGAGTTGGATAGTCAAATGATACCGGATAGATGAACTATGTTTACTAGAGCAGATAGAAGAGGGTTTCCAGGTCGTCGAGCAGTTCGCCGTAAACCCCGCCAGCTCCAGGGGGCGGACCGAACAGGATCTCGCGGCGTTCCTTGAGACCGGGGACCGAGTCGGTTTCGGAGTGGAAGACGGTCATGGCCAGTCGTTCGGCCAGGAGGAAGCCAGTCAGGCCGTTGTAAAGCAGTTCCATGTTTTTGGCGAAGGCTTCGCTGCGCTCGGCCCAGAATGCTGAGGCTGCGGGGGTGGGTTGGCTGGCCAGGGATTCGCAGACCAGGGCGAAGAGGGCGTTGATGCCCGCGCCGGGGATGCCGCGTCGCCAGCCCAGCAGCCAGGGGGTGCGCCAGAAGAGCAGAAGGTGGGCCAGGCCGGTGTTGATGGCCGAGGTGAGCATCTCGCGGGCGTCTGTGAGCACGGGGTCATGCCAGACCACGGGCCGTTCGGTCAGGTTCCAGGCGGGCAGGGGGGGGCGTGTGGTCTCGGTGTCGAGCAAGCGGCCCAGGAGGTGGGCCAGCCAGCCATTGGCCTGGGAAGAGGCCGGGGTTTCCAGGTGGGCGTAGCTCAGGATGTAGCGGCCCTGGCCGTGGCTGCCGGTGACAACGCAGGGGTTGCCCTCCAGGAAGTCCGGGTTCAGGCCGATGCCGTACATGGCTTCCCAGTCGGTCATGGTGCCCTTGGGCAGGGAGTCCAGGGCCAGGTCTGCCACCCAGAAGTCAGGACCGGGGCGACCGAAGCAGGCGAGGACCGTGACCTCGTCGTCCTCCGGGCCGAACTGGCCCGGCCACCAGACCGGGAGCAGGGCGGCCTCGCCCAGGGAGGGCGGAATCAGGTCCTGGCCCATGTTCAGGGTGACGTGGATATGGCCGGAGAGAAAGTGCTGGAGCCGGTTGGTGAAGCCGCGGCGCTTCCAGGGGCACAGGCCCAGGCCGCCCCCGCCGGACAGGGCCAGCCCGGCCCCGCCGCAGAAGCCGAGATAGGTGCCGCCTGAGGCGACATAGGTGCGGATGGCGTCCATGCCCTTAGGGCCGAGGCGTTCTGTTTTGCCCTTGGCCCGACCGCCAGGGACCAGGAGGACCTTCGGGGGCTTGTCAGCGAGGATTCCCTGGGCTATCTCAGAGCCGCGCACCAGGCGGTGGTCAATGCCCCACGCCGAGAGCGCCCGGACGGCCATGAGGCCCCAGAAATGCGATTCGTCCCAATATATGTAGATGCTTGACATCCTTCAGGCTCCGGCTAGGGTGAACCGCACGCTATCAAGTGCATCGCGTCGTTGCAAGCCCGACCCGCTATTGGGCCGGGCTTGCAAGGCGTTGTTTCCTATGCTTTTCAATCCGCGAGAGGAGATTTCATAGATGGCCAAACCCGAACTGCCCAAAGGTTACGAGCCCTGGGACGTGGAAAAGAAATGGGGTTCCCATTGGGAGGAGAGTGGAACCTTTACCGCCGACCCCGAGGCTGAGGGCGATGCCTACTCCATCGTCATTCCGCCACCGAACGTCACTGGCGTGCTGCACATGGGCCATGCCCTGAACATCACCTTGCAGGACATTCTCTGCCGTTTCAACCGCCAGCAGGGCAAGAACGTGCTCTGGGTGCCGGGAACGGACCATGCGGGCATCGCCACCCAGAACGTGGTGGAGCGGGAGCTCAAGAAAGAGGGCAAGACCCGCGACGACCTGGGGCGCGAGGCCTTTATCGAACGGGTCTGGGCCTGGCGCGAGGACAAGGGCAGCACCATCCTGAACCAGATCCGGCGCATGGGTGCCAGCGTGGACTGGACCCGCGAGCGGTTTACCCTGGGCGGCAGCCTGCCCGAGGCGGTGCGCAAGGTTTTTGTGCGCCTCTACAACGAGGGACTGGTCTACAAGGGCGAATACCTCATCAATTTTTGCAACCGTTGCCATACGGCCCTGGCCGACGACGAGGTGGAGCATTCCCCCAGGCAGGGGCATATCTGGCACATCCGCTACCCCCTGGCCGACGGCTCAGGCTCGGTGACAGTCGCCACAACCCGGCCTGAGACCATGCTGGCGGACACTGCCGTGGCCGTGAACCCGGAGGACGACCGCTTCAACCAGCTCATCGGCAAGAGCGTGAAGCTGCCGCTGGTGGACCGCGAAATCCCCATCATCGGCGACAGTTACGTGGACATCGAGTTCGGCACCGGTTGCCTCAAGGTTACGCCCGGTCATGACCACAATGACTGGGACCTGGGCCGCAAGCACAAGCTGCCCATCCTTTCCGTGCTCGACTCCAAGGGGCATGTGAACGAGAACGCGCCGGAAAAATATCAGGGTTTGCACAAGGACGCGGCTCGCGAGGCTGTGGTCGCCGACCTGGACGGGCTGGGCTTGCTGGTCGAAGTGCAGGAATATGAAAATTCCGTGGGCGAGTGCTACCGCTGTCACGAGGTGGTGGAACCCCATGTGTCCACCCAGTGGTTCGTGGCCATGAAGCCCCTGGCCGAGAAAGCCCGCGCCGCAGTGCCCGCGCAGACGCAAATCTACCCCGAACACTGGAGTAAGACCTACTACGAGTGGCTGGACAATATCCGTGACTGGTGCATCTCCCGCCAGATATGGTGGGG
>JAHJKV010000090.1 GCA_018822065.1 Pseudomonadota bacterium | reverse complement strand
TCAAACTCCATCGCCTGAGCGATTGCCGATGGAAAGTTGATGTACCACTGTTCACTGGCCTTCCGTTTGATAAGCTGAACTTTTGTTGGGAAACCCATGACCACCTCCGTGTATCTAGTTATGTAACTAGATACACGGAGGGCAAAAAAGTCAACACCAAACTGGAGTTGGTTCACAGAAAAGAGATATGAGGGAGAATTATCTAGTTAAATGCCAAACGCGAGAGGCAAGACTATATCAATAGTCTTGCCTGTGCATAAGGTTTTTAGATACTCAGCCCATGAAATCAAAGGCCCAGCGGCCCATGTTGATCAGGATCAACATTGCGCCTTCCCAGCGTGTCACCTTCCAGCCCGTGCGGATGAAAAACAGCACCAAGCCGACCATGCCGACCAGGACGAAGAGATTGGGCAGGGCCTGGGCGGAGACGGCCAGGGGGCGCAGCAGGCAGGTCAGGCCGAGGACGCCTGCGAAATTGAAGAAATCGCTACCGATGAGGTTGCCCAAAAGCATCTCGTTTCTGCCCTTCATGCTCGCGGCCAGACAGGTGACCAGCTCCGGCAGGCTCGTACCCGCAGCCACGATGGTCACACCGATGGCCCAAGAACTGACACCCAGACCTGCGGCCAGATTGGAGGCATGGGTGACCATGAACTCGCCGCCATAGGCGATGGCCACAAACCCGGCCAGCAGCTTGGGATAGTCCTTCCAGGTGGCCGGGGCGCACTCAATGCTTTCGCAGTCATCAAGCCCCAGCCTGGAGCCGTTCTTGAAGAGATATGCCAGGTAGAGAAAGAGACCTATCAGCAGCAGCAGCCCGAACCACCAGGGCAGGATGCCCGTGAGGCCCATCAGCAGGACAAGCCCGGTGGTCCCCCAGAGGAGCATGCCGTCGCGGTAGAGAATGGTGCGGTTGGTGGGAATGGGCGCGATCATGGCCATGGCCCCGAGGATGAAGCCGAGGTTGAAGATATTCGAGCCGACCACGTTGGAGAGCGAGATATCCTCAAGGCCTTTGAAGGCGGCAGTGATGGTCACCAGGAATTCGGGCGCCGAGGTGCCCATGGCAACGATGGTCAGGCCGATGACCAACTCCGAGACCTTGAACTTGCGGGCAATGGCCGAAGCGGAGTCCACGATCCAGTTGGCACCGAACCAGAGCAGCACCACGGCCAGGGCAATGAAGAGGATGTCTATGAGCATTGAGTAGAAGTCCTTCGTCTAGGTCATGCCCCATCCATGGGAAAGAGGCAAGACAGACGCGATTGCAACGAGAGTTTTACAGGGGATTCAACCCGGCAACCGGGCGGCCTTCCACTGGCGAAAGCCTTTGCGATTGGGCTCACAAAAGCCCAGGGAGGAGGTGCGCTGGGGCAGAACGTGAACCGTGGTAGTAGTCGGGCCGGTGGTGACCGCCACGGCCACCTCCTCCCCGCTCTTCACAGCCCGGGGGGCATAGGAGGCCACCAGGGCGGCGGCGTCCCGCACAGCCTCAGTACTCCAGGGAGCGCCGGACATGGGTCGGGCCAGGGCTGTGGGGCCGGGAAAATCCACCAGTTTGAACAGCAGGTCCGTGTCCTTGGCCTGGAAAGCAAGCTTGTCATTGTCCTCGCGGTTGCGCCCGATGCACAGCCAGAGATCGGCCGCATCTTTGGTGGTCCAGAGCTGCCTGCCCGTCTGGGCCAGGGTGAAATCATCTGGTGATGGCCGGACACCGACCGCCTCTGAGGCCCGGAGCAGATACCAAAACCGGGCCGCCGCCTCAATCTCGGCCAGGACGCAGCCGCCTGCCGGGGTTGGTATTTCTGTAAACCCGTACTTGTTTCTCGCAAGATCTAGCTGGGGTTTTCGATTTCGCCCGTAGAGGTCGAGAAGTCGGGAACGGTCAACCAGGCCCGCTTCCTCCACCGGCGTGATCTCAAGTTTCCGGGCGCACAGGGGGCGCAGCAGGACATCGCTTACGTCCGCGCTCTTGCGAATGAGGTTCAGCGCGTCGGGCCGCTGGGACATGGGCCGCTGCCCCACCACCTCGCCGGAGATGAGAATTTTTGCGCTATAGGCCCCAAGGAGCTTCTTGGCCTCGGTGAGCATGAGCACCTTGCAGTCCACACAGGGGTTCAGTTGCTTGCCGAATGCGTTGGGCGGGCCGTCGACGATCATGTCCACATATTGCGGGGAAATGTCCACGGCCTGGACCTCGACCCCGTAGTGGTCCTGCCAGAAGGGGATCAGGTGAGGTTTGCCGAAAAAGGGGGTGACGAAATGTATGCCCAGGACCTTCAGGCCCTGGTCCATGACAGTCCGTGTGGCCAGAATAGAATCCAGGCCGCCGGAGAAGAGGGAAAGTGCATCAAAGGTCGTGGTCATGGGAGGGCTCTCATACCCAAAGCTGCTCCAGGAAGCAAGGTGCGGTCACTGATCAGAGCGCCAAAACAATTGACCAGCGTTCCCTCGCTGGTGTGCCCTTGCAAACGACATGCATAAGGTTATATGCTTGCGAAATCCCGACTATTCTTTTGCTGCCAAGTCTCTTTTTTATATGGGAAACAACACCAAGGACAAACCATGAGCGAAGAAACTCAACATAAACTCACGACCCGACATCTGCGCATCGAAGACTACGACGCGTTGCGTGACATCTACACCCGGGTGTATACAGGAATGGACACTCCCTGGACCAGAGAGCAGATGGCAAAACTAACCACCCTGTTCCCCCAAGGGCAAATCTGCATCGAGGACAACGGAAAACCCGTTGCCATCGCCCTGTCGCTGACCATCGCTTTCAGCCTGTTCGGAGAACAGCACACCTACAATCAGATCATCGGCAACGGAACATTCTCCACCCACGATAATGAGGGGGATTACCTGTATGGCATCGAGGTCTTCGTGGACCCGGAGTATCAGGGCATGCGCCTTGGCCGCCGACTCTACGACGCACGAAAAGAGATCGCCGAAAACCTGAATCTCAAGGGCATCTTGCTGGGAGGACGCATCCCCGGCTATCACAAAGTCGCCGACGAGATGACGCCGCAGCAATACATCATCAAAGTCAAGAACCGTGAACTCTTCGACCCGGTGCTCACCTTCCAGATTTCCAATGACTTTCACGTCCGCAACTTGCTCGATGACTATTGGCCCGGTGACCATCATTCTCATGGCAATGCCGTGCTGTTGGAGTGGCTGAACATCTACTATCAAAAGAAGACCAAGCTGGTCGGCAGGACCAAATCCATCGCCCGCCTCGGCGTGGTCCAATGGGAGATGCGACGTTTTGGATCCTTTGACGATTTCATGCAGCAGGTGGAGTTTTTCGTGGATACG
>JAHJKV010000089.1 GCA_018822065.1 Pseudomonadota bacterium | reverse complement strand
GCTGGAGTTGTCCACCACCACACAGCCGTGCTTGGCGGCCGAGGGAGCAAATTCCTTGCTGGTGCCGCCACCGGCGGAAAACAGGGCTAGGTCGAAGCCCTTGAAACAGTCATGGGTCAACTCCTGCACCACGATCTCGCTGCCCTTGAAGGGAAGTTTCGTACCCTTGGAGCGCGCCGAGGCAAAGGGAACCACCTCACTGGCGGGAAAATCTCTCTGTTCCAAAATGTTCAGCATTTCACGACCCACGGCACCCGTGGCACCGCAGACAGCAACTCTTGGATTGTTGCCCATGTCTTCCCCCTCACATAAAGTTAATATACATCTTGCTGTTCAAAACATGGTGCACGCAAGGAACCCCGACGACAGGGAGATCGCGGGTTCTGCCAGCGCGAACCATCGCGCCTATCAGAGCAATTCGGCTGTCTCACGTCCAAATCGAGCAGCTAAAGCGTTAGGTTGTTTCCAATTTCCAGGCACGCCTGTGCTCGATTGAGTGTATACAGATGCACTCCGGGAGCCCCGCCGTCAAGCAGTTCTTGGGCCTGACGGGTGGCATAGTCCAGGCCGATACGCTTCACGTCCTCGTCGCCCCCGTGTTCATGGGCAGCCTCAAGGGCGCTCAGGAACTTACCCGGAATGGCCGCGCCACACAGGGAGAGAATGAACTTGGCGGACTTGAGGCTCATGATGGGCAGGATGCCTGGTAGCACGGGCACCGCGCCACCAAGGGCTTGCAGGCGTTCGACAAAATCAAAATAGAGTCGGTTATCGAAAAAAAGCTGGGTGACCAGAAGCTCGGCCCCAGCCTCCACTTTTGCCCTGGCCCACTCGACGCCAGCCGAGATACTCGGAGTGTCCGGATGTGGCTCGGGATAGGCCGTGGCGGCGGCGTTCATATGGGGGAAGCGTTCCTGAATGAAGCGCACAAGATCAATGGACCCGGTAAAACGCTGGGCAGCGAAGTCAAAGTCGGGCTGGTCCTTGGGTGCGTCGCCCCGCAGGGCAAGGACGTTGCTGATGCCCGCCTCATCCAGATTCTGCAAGAAGCCCGCGATCCGTTCCTCGTCCGCACCCACGCAGGTGAGGTGCGCCATGGGCTCGATGTTCATCTCGGACTTGATCCGCTTGACGATCTCCAAGGTATTGTCCTGGGTTCCACCGCCCGCGCCGTAGGTAACCGAGGCAAAAAGTGGATTCAGCGCCTTGAGCTGCTCCACCACAGCGAAAAAGCTGGGCCAAGCATCACGCTCCTTGGGAGGAAAGAATTCCAGCGATATGAATTTGCCGGATGTTTTCATCTTTTCTGGTATTCGCACCGTTGTCTCCTTATGGTCTGCATACCGCCATCAATCTGGATGGGGTATATCTCCAGGCAGTCCCGCGCTGGCGGATGTGCCATTGATCGTACACCTTATGCCGAAATAGATTTCAATGCTTCCACAATGGGCAGGTCTGCGGGGAGGAACTTGAGCTGCGGCGCATTAACCGGGTCGCACCACTGGAACCGCTGGCCTTCCAGGGCCTGGGGTTCCCCGTCAAAACTGTACACGTGGAAAAAATACAGATGTACGGAAAAGGCTTCATAGTCATGGGTCAGGTCGCGCCAGAAGGTCCACTCCTCGACTTCAATGCCAAGTTCTTCGCGCAGTTCGCGTGCCAATGCCTGGGAGGGATCCTCGTCCGGTTCGATCTGACCACCGGGGAACTCCCACCAGCCAGCCATGCGCGCACCTTTGGGGCGCTCCACCGCCAGGTAGCGCCCCTCGCGCCAGAGAATGCCCGCAACCACTTCCAGCCGCTTCATCAGTCAATCCCCATCTCAGTCCGCTTCCTGTTGATCTTCTCCATCTTCTGTTCCAGCACGCCCATGCGCTCCAGCAGGCTCTCGATCCAGTCGCCTAATTCCTTGTATTCACTGTTCAGGCGAATGGCCTCTTCAGGCTTCTCATAGGTAGCCGGATCGTTCATCTTCCCTTCCAGCACTGCCTGCTCGTCCATGGCCTTGTCCAGGTCCTTTTCCAGCTTGTCATACTCGGTCTTGAGGGGCTTGAGCTCGCGATAGAGACGATTCCGAGCCTCGGCGATGCGCCGTTTCTCCTCCTTGGAGAGCTTCTTGGGGGCGCATTCAGGCTCGGGCAGTCCGTCATCCAGTCCCGGCAGGTCATCATCCCCCCCCTTGTCCCGACAGGCAAGCCGGCTGCGCCGACTGGCGTCGTACTGTTCGAACCCGTCCAGGTAGAGGGTGAACCCATCGCGACCCAACTCCCAAATCTCCTCGGCCACCTCGGTGAGAAGATAGCGGTCGTGGGCCACGAAGAGCAAGGTGCCGTCATAATCCTTGAGAGCGGCCACCAGCCCCATGCGGCTTTCCAGGTCCAGATGGTTGGTGGGCTCGTCCAGGATGAGCAGGTTGGCCCGGGCCAGAAAGAGCGAGGCGAGCACCAGTCGGTTTTTCTCTCCGCCCGAGAGAGCCGAGACCTTGCGGTCGAAATATTTTTCGCCCAGGAGAAAAAGCCCGAGCACGCCCATGAGGTGCTCCTCGGTCATGTCCCGGTCCGCCTTTCGCCGGATCTCGTCAATGACCGTGTTGTCCATGCCCAGAATCTCGGACTGGTGCTGGCTGAAGTAGCCGATGCGGGTCTTGCCCCCCACTTTGATATCACCGGCAGATGGCTTCAGTTCACCGGTAATGAGCTTGATGAGGGTGGTTTTTCCCGCCCCGTTTGGGGCGACCAGGGCGATCTTCTTTCCCCGGTAGAGCTGCATGTTCAGTTTGTCCCAGATGGACTCCCCGGCATAGGAAAACTCCAGGTCCACACAGGAAACCGCCATCTTATCCCCGCGCGAGGCTGCTGGCAGCTTGAAGGTCAGGGTCCGGCCCGGTTTGACCGCGCGCTGGTCTTCCTGGATAGTTTTGAGCTGCTGTTCGAGCTTTTCCACCTTTTTGAGTTTGGACTGGGCTTGGGCCGCCTTGC
>JAHJKV010000008.1 GCA_018822065.1 Pseudomonadota bacterium | reverse complement strand
TCGTCTTCTCCGCCCTGCTGGGCTTCCTCGTCTTCACCGAAATACCGACGGCAACGACCGTCATAGGCGCGGCGATCATCATCGGCGGAGCGGCCCTCCTCGGCCTGAAACGCCGCACCTGACCTCCCTCTTTTCATCACACATGAAAAAGCCCGGCTGGATTATCCAACCGGGCTTTTGTAATACATGTTTTAAAACTGTTCAGGCGCCGCAGTGGCAAGGCGCAAAGAGGATTCAAACCGCAGCGCAGCAACGCAGCCAATTCGGATGTATAAACAGTTTTACACCTCGTAATAATGCAACCAATCCCCATAGTCCTCATTCTCGCCCTTGACGATCTTAAAATACTCGTCCTGCAAGAGTGAGGTGATCGGCCCGCAGGTGCCTTCGCCGATCTGGCGACGGTCCACTTCGCGGATGGGGGTGACCTCGGCTGCCGTGCCGGTGAAGAAGGCCTCGTCTGCGATGTAGAGGGTGTCACGGCCGATGGGCTCCTCGCGCACCTCGTAGCCCAGTTCCTGGGCCAACATGATGATGGAGTCGCGGGTGAAGCCGCCAAGCACGTTGCCCAAGGGCGGGGTCTTGATGATATCGTCGCGAACCACGAAGATATTCTCGCCCGAGCCCTCGGCCACATAGCCCTGGGTGTCGAGCATGATCGCCTCGTTGTAGCCGTTGGCCACGGCCTCGGTCTTGGCCAGCACCGAGTTCACGTAGTTGCCGCAGCACTTGGACTTGGTCATCATCACATTCACATGGTGGCGTGCATAGGTCGAGGTGCAGACGCGGATGCCCTTCTTCAGGGCCTCTTCGCCGAGATAGGCGCCCCAGGGCCAGGTGGCGATGATCACCCGGATGGGGTTGTCGCCAGGATGGACGCCCATGACCCCGTCGCCAATGAAGACCAGGGGGCGTATGTAGCCGTTCTTCTGACCGTTGGCCTTCAAGGTGTCGATGCAGCCCTTGACGATCTCCTCAGCGGAAAAAGGAATCTTCATGCCCAAAATATGGGCGGAGTCGATAAGCCGGTCGATATGTTCTTCCAGGCGGTAGACCGCGCTGCGCCCATCCACGCACTCATAGGCCCGGATGCCCTCGAACACGCCCGCACCATAATGCAGGGTATGGGTGAGCACGTGCACCTGCGCCTCGTCCCAGGGAACGAGCTTGCCGTCAAACCAGATCTTTTCCATCTTCTGAACCATTGTATACTCCTTTCAGGGGTGGGATGGCGGCGCGAACCAGCGGTCAGCCTGCCTCGCCGCATATTATTTATTATGGAAGAGCGAGACTAGAGAAAAGGTTTGGGCAGGTCAAGACGCTTGGCATATGCAAACGCTTGGTAAACTCCGACACTTTCCGTTTGACAGCCGCGCCGTCGCCCGGATAACGAATGAGTTTCGGCTGATATTTTCCTGCGGAATCAATCCGTTTTTTTCGGCAACAGAACAAAATTCATATCAGGAGTTTTTGCAATGCAACAGTTCGCGCGCGTCCACAGGCTTCCGCCCTATGTGTTCGCCACGGTCAACGAGCTGAAATCATCCATGCGCCATCAGGGCGTGGATATCGTTGATCTCGGCATGGGAAACCCCGACGTTCCTACCCCCAAGCACATCCTCGACAAGCTCGCAGACGCAGCATACAAGCCCGGCAACTCCCGCTATTCCGCATCCAAGGGCATCAAGGGATTGCGGCGGGCCATAGCGGACTGGTACCAGCGGAAATTCGACGTGTCCCTCGACCGCGACCAGGAGGTCTGCGTGACCATGGGAGCCAAAGAAGGCTTGGCCCACTTGGCTCTGGTCATGCTCAGTCCCGGCGATGTGGTTCTGGCCCCGGACCCGGCCTACCCAATCCACCCTTTCGCCTGCATCATCGCCGGAGCCGACGTCCGCCGCATCCCCATCGGCCCGGACCGCGATTTCTTCGAGGACCTGGAACTGGCCATGCGCAACAGCTGGCCCAAGCCCAAGCTTTTGGTCATCAACTACCCGCACAACCCGACCACGGTCTGCGTGGAAGTGGACTTCTTCCAGCGCGTGGTGGACTATGCCAAGGAAAACAACCTCTACGTCATCCATGACCTAGCCTACGCAGACTTCACCTTCGACGGCTACAAGGCTCCGAGTTTCCTCCAGGCCAAGGGTGCCAGGGATGTGGGCGTGGAGTTCTTTTCCATGACCAAGAGCTATTCCATGGCCGGCATGCGCGTTGGCTTCTGCTGCGGCAACCGCGACATGGTCCAGGCCCTGACGCGCATCAAGAGCTACCTGGACTACGGCATCTACAACCCTATCCAGATCGCTGCGGCCTGCGCCCTCTCCGGTGACCTCGACCCCAATCCCAAGTTCACGGTCGAGGACATGGACAAAGCAGTACGCGACATCATGGACATCCACCAGGACCGCCGCGACGCCCTCATCGATGGGCTCTCCCGGGCCGGGTGGGAAGTTCCCTCCCCCAAGGCGACCATGTTTGTCTGGGCGGAGATTCCCGACGAATTCAAGCACCTCGGCAGCGTGGAATTCTCCAAGCTGCTGATCAAAGAAGCTGCGGTGGCCGTGGCCCCCGGCCTCGGTTTCGGCAACTACGGCGATGACCACGTTCGCTTCGCCCTGGTCGAAAACCGCCACCGCATCAATCAGGCTACACGAAACCTGAAACGTTTCTTCGGCTAGGCCGGAGAACAAACACTGGAGTTTGATACATGGAGAACGTGTTCATCGGTGTGGCCGGCTTCGGAACCGTCGGTTCCGGACTCGCCAAGATCCTCGCTGAAAACGGCGAATGGATCGAGCGTCGGCTGGGGAAGAGAATCGTCATCAAGAAGGTCCTGGTCCGGGACCTGAAGAAGACCCGTACGGCAACGCCGGGCAAGGAGGCGACCTTCACCACATCTGCTACCGATCTCACCGACGACACCGACATCTCCATTGTGGTCGAACTCATGGGCGGCATCGACACGGCCAAGAAGCTCATCGAGGACGCCATAGCCGCAGGGAAGCACGTGGTCACGGCCAACAAGCACCTGCTGGCCAAGTTTGGTCCGGAGCTCTTTGCCCTGGCCGCCGAAAAAGGCGTGGGCCTGTTCTATGAAGCCAGCGTGGCAGGGGGCATCCCCTCCATCGTCACCTTCAAGGAATCCCTGGCCGGTGATCACATCACCGACATCCTGGGTATCCTGAACGGCACGGCCAACTACATCCTGAGCGAGATGAGCGACCTGGACAAAGGGCTCGACTTCACCGAAGCCCTGCGCCAGGCCACGGAACTCGGCTATGCCGAGGCAGACCCAACCATGGACATCGAGG
>JAHJKV010000088.1 GCA_018822065.1 Pseudomonadota bacterium | reverse complement strand
GGCCAGACATGATCCGACAGGCCATGGACGAGCGCACCCGCGCCATCCTGATCAACTCCCCGGCCAACCCCACGGGCACCCTGCTCTCGCCCGAACGGATGCAGGCCATCGCGGACATCGCCGACCAGGAAGGCGGCCCCTTCATCGTCTCGGACGAAATCTATCACGGCCTAGTCTATGAGGGAAAAGCGCACTCCATCCGCGAGTTCACGAACAAGAGCTTCGTCTTCAACGGCTTCTCTAAGCTCTTTGCTATGACCGGCTTCCGGCTCGGCTACGTCATTGCCCCGCCTGAGTTCATCCGGCCCATGCAGAAGGTCTGTCAGAACTTCTTCATCTCCGCCAACACCATGGCCCAGTGGGCCGGTGTGGCCGCCCTGACCGAGGCGGCGGACGACGTGGAGCGCATGAAACGCATCTACAATGAACGACGGGTGTTTTTGCTCCGCCGTCTGCGCGAACTTGGCTTTTCCATCGCCAACGACCCCACAGGCGCGTTCTACGTGCTGGTGGATTGCAAGCATCTGGCCGTCAAATTCGGCGGCAGTTCACTTGCGCTGGCCTTCGACATCCTGGAGCGAGCCCATGTGGGCGTGACCCCAGGCATCGACTTCGGCCCAGGCGCCGAGGGCTACCTGCGCTTCTCCTATGCCAATTCCATAGAAAATATCTCGGAAGGCATGGACAGAATCGGGCGATATCTGGAACAATACGGCTAGACCCTAAAAAGGAAGGCCGTCATGAGCGATTTGAGATTTCAGGTCGTGGGATTCGATCTTTCAGACATACGCAACACCACGGAAGAACGGGTGGCGCGCCAGATGCAGGAAAAGTTGGCACATTGCATGGACTATTGCCCCGACGAGACCGACGTCAAAGACATCTACGCCCTGACCCTGAACTCTCTTCCAGCCCGCCACATCCAGTACGGGTCCTTGGCCCAGGCTGTTTCCAGTGCCATCGAGAAGGTCCGCAGGCAGCCGCGAAAGTGTTGACTGGTTATTAGCGGGGGGGCAGGCGAACAGCCTTGTAAAAACCGACCTCGCGCGGGTCCGCACCTCCCTTGGGCCCAGCACCCTTTGTCTGCTTCCCCGGTGGGGCAGGCTCGACCCATTGCACGGGCTTGGATATGGACCAAACAACCTCCCACTGGGGATTCAGTTCCATAATCTTGTCTACATCCGTGATCAAGATATTGCCGTCCGGCAACACCTGATGCCCTCGAATCAGATGGATATCCTGACTCCGTAGTTTTCGCACCACCTGCCCGTCATGGGTGATCTCGAACAGAATCTGCGGGCCGTGCATGGAGACCAGGATGTTGCCGTTGGGCAAGTCCTTTGGCTCATGCGGATTGAGCAGTTCTCGACCATTGGGAAGGGCACGGAAGGACCACTTGACCGCGCCATCCGGTCCGACCTCCAGAACCATATTGAAATTCCGCAGGCTGATCCGGGTATCGCCGTTGGGCAACCGCTCGACAGAGTTGTTGTGGGAATAGCCGTCGCGCTTGATAGGACCGAGATGTCGCCGGTCATTCTCCAAGAGATGATCCTTCACCGCCCAAGACCAGATCACCTTCCCCTGCGGGTCGATCTCCTTGATCTGGGTGTCATCCGTCTTGTCCCAGCCAAAACAGAACAGGGTGTTGCCGTTCTCTAACCGGTCCGCATCGTGAGTGATCTCCGAGGTTTCATACTCCCAGACAATCACCCCTTCCCGGTTCACTTCATACACTCCGGCAAAGGGCATCACGAAAAGGAAATGATCCGTGGCCGGAATCCACTCCACGTCTGCACCCTGCCCCGGTTTGCCCTTACGGACGATCCGTTTCGGTATTTCATACTCCCAGATCACCTCACCCTGCATATCAATCTCGACCAGTCGAGGATGGTCCGGGACGATAGTTTCCATAAAAACCGTCGTGCCGCCTAAACTGCGCTGGGGGTCGAACGTAACGAGGGTGTAGTCCCCGGCCATTGCGGCCAGGGCTAGAGTGCTTTGGGCGAAAAGGAACAAGAGAAATACAAAAGAACAGCGCATACCTACCTCCATTGATCAAGATGAAAGTCAGGCATGTACCATAGCAAATCCTGGAAAGTATGCAAAGCGATCCATCACAAGAAGGGTCCGTCCCTCTGGAAAGATCGATTCCAGTCGTCTAGACCATCATGTCCAAACCGAAAAAGGTCGGTTCGTCACTTCCCGAAGTGTAGGCGAGACTGCCGCCGGTGAAGGCGTCCGGGACATTGGCTTCGGCCCACCAGGCCATGGACTGGGTCTGCATCTCGGCTCGCAGGTCTGTGAGGGAGAGCTTGCGCTCGGCCATGCTCGTCACCTTGGTCAGGGCCGAGAGCTTGGCAAAGTCCATGCGCAGGTCTTCGTTGGCTGCGAAATAGGCGTCGATGGCCTTCTTGTCCGGATGGTCCTTGTTCACGGTGAGAACATCCGACTTGGCGTCATAGGAAAAGGTCATACCCGTATCCGTGTCCACGCCGAGGGCGGCAAGGTCTGCCTCCACCCGCTCCTTGAAGGCGGCCCGGAATTCGTCTCGGTAGGCGATGACCCCGTCAAAGGTAAGCTTGCCGTTTGACCCACGCGGCACATCGGCAAAAAGTGCATCGATCTGCTTGCGCACATCGGCACCGAAGCTGGTGTCCGTTGATTTCAATGTACTCGTCGTGCTGCGCGTCTGGGCGGCGTCAGCTTCCTGACGTTGCTGCGCGTAGTAGTCATAGGCAGAACTGG
>JAHJKV010000087.1 GCA_018822065.1 Pseudomonadota bacterium | reverse complement strand
TGGGCAATGCGGGCCAGGGCGAAATCCGGGTCAAGTCGGGCGAGGATCGTGAATATCCGGGTCAGGACATCCAGTCGGGGTTTGGTGCCCAGGGACCGGAGGAAATCCATCAGGCAGGCATGGGGTAGGGTGGCGGCCTTGGTGGCCAACTGAGCGCGCAGGTTCGGATATTTTTTGTAGAGCAGGCCGAATCCCTGGCCGGTTTTGGGCCAGGCCAGGCGGGAAAGTCCTTCCACTCCAGCCAGGGCGCTGGTTTCCTCCCCTGAGCCGAGCAGCATTTGGAAGGCTTTGGACAGGGACGCGTCGGTCATGTCGCCCGCCTCGGTGATCAGGCGGATGTCCTCGGCGTCGGGGATGGCTCCGCCCCGGGCGATGAAAGCAGCCATCCGGCGCACAGCGTCCTGGGATTCCAGGGCATGCACGGCCCTGCACATGGAGGAGAATTCACCCCGGGGCAGGGTCGAGGCGAGCTTGCCTGCAAGCCAAGCCGGGAAGGTGCCGCTGAGGATTGTGTTCCGGATTGGGTGGATCAGGCTGTCGCCAGTGTGGGAGATGGAGTCCAGAAACGATAGCACTTCCTCGGGCGGGGCCTCGGACAAGGGGGCCAACTGCTGTCTGGCCCACAGCATGAGGGTCTTTTCCTCGGCGGATGGCGAACGCAGGAGCTCCTGGAGCAGGTGCAGGCGCTGGCGGGGGGGCAGGGTGCCGACCATGGGCGCGAGCTGTTCCAGGGCGATGGAGCCGGACTTGACGAAGCGGCAGGCGGCGTGGTGGCCCAGGCGGCCTGAATCGAGCAAACCTTTGAGGGCGGCCTTGACCAGGACCTTGTCCTGCTTGCTTTCGGCCAGAACCAGCAGGTGGTTGGCCATTTCGTTCTGAGCGCAGGCTATGTCCGGGACGCCCCGTGGCGCGGCGCGGCAGAGGTCGTTGAACCGGGTGACCAGTGCGGCGTAGTCTATCTGCTCCCCTGGCTTGGGAGGATAGAGATAGGATTTGAGTTCGTCCGCGAGGTCGCGGGGCGTCGTTTCTTTTGTCATGGTTCAGACCGGAACCGTTACGGGGAGGTCTCGCATAATCGATTTTTGTTCCCCGTATGCGAACCGCACGCGGCGGTCCAGTATAGGGCGGGCGCACCATGGCGCACTGCCAACAGCACAGGATAAGAGCATGATTTTAGGAGAGAAGTCAAATAGACCGTGGACTGGAATCGTTCACTTCTCTTTGACGAAATGGCCGGAATAGAGTACCCGTTCTGTGTTATCTGCGAAGTGCGGATGTTCATGTGAACCTGAGAGGAGGAGAGGAAATATGTCTACCTGTTGCTCGTGCTGCGCGTCTGGCAAAGGCTGCAAACACCAGTACAGCTATTTCATCGTGGCCGTGTTGCTCTGGGCCTATGCCCTGGCGACCTTGCTGATTCCCGCCGATTTCCCGCTCCAGATCGGATCGATCAAGAGCGCGCTCATCATGCCCAGTCTGGCGTCCATCGTGTTCACTGCCGCCTTTGTGGTTGTAAACATCATCATCGGCGCATTGGCCAACTCCATCTGCAACAAGAAACTGGCTGCCAATCCTGGCGACTATCTGCTGACCAAACTGCGCAACGCCTTTGTGGCCGCCTTCGGCTTCGTGGCCTTTTTGCGCATAATCATCTTCTTGGAATGGATTGTGGGCTATACCGCGTAAGCGGCAGCTTCAGGCGAAACAAAAGTCCCTGTCTCTTTCGAGGTAGGGACTTTTTTACGTTTTTGCGTCAGATCACGTAGTCGACAGCCCGGCGTTCTTCGGCCACTTCTTTGACGAAGGCCACGCATTTCTGGTGGGCGGGGTGGGTCTGATAGATGTCCAGGTCCTCGCGGGTGGCGAATTCGGAGTAGAGCACCACGTCGCTAGCAGGGGTGTCGGCAAAGGTTTCGAGACTGACCTCGATGTGGGCCAGGGTCGGGATGGTTTGCATGAGCGCTTCCAGCATCTCTTTCATGCGGGCCGCGTTTTCGGCAGCGGTGGCGCCGAGGGCGTGTTCCTTGAGTTTCCACATCACGATATGCTTGATCATTGTTTGTTCACCTTTTGCTTACATTATCCGGAAGTTTCTTCGGGGAAATCTTCAGCCCGCCAGGACCGTGCAGGTCTGCCGGGCGATTTCCAGTTCCTCGTTGGTGGGGATGACCCAGACCGCCACAGGCGAATTGTCCGCGTGGATGGCCCTGGCTTCTGAGTTCTTGGCAGTGTTTTTGGCCGGGTCGAGGGTGATGCCCAGATGCTCCAGTCCCTGGAGGGTTTTGGCCCGGACCACGGCGTCGTTTTCGCCGATGCCAGCAGTGAAGACTACGGCATCCGTGCGGCCGAGCACGGCTAGGTATTCGCCCAGGTATTTGCGGTTTCTGTAGCAAGCCATGTCCAGGGCGAGCTGAGCCCGGGGGCTCGATTCGTCTGCACGGTCTATGGCCGCGTGGATGTCGCGCATGTCGTTCTGGCCGCAGATGCCCTTAAGCCCCGACTCCTTGTTCAGCAGGGTGTCGATTTCCTCCACACTCAAGCCCTTTTCGCGGTGCAGGAAGGTGAGGATGGCCGGGTCCACGTCGCCGCTACGGGTACCCATGATCAGCCCGGCCAGGGGGGTCATGCCCAGGCTGGTGTCCACGGCCTTGCCGCCGCGCACCGCGGTCATGGAACAGCCGTTGCCCAGGTGGATGGTGATGCAGTTGATCTTGGCGGGGGTCGTGCCCATGAGCCGGGCGCACTCGGCGGAGACGAAGCGGTGGGAAGTGCCGTGGAAGCCATAGCGTCGGATACCCAGGTCAGTATAGAGGGCATAGGGCAGGGCGTAGAGATAGGCCTCCGGAGTCATGGTCTGGAAAAAGGCGGTATCGAACACGACCACGTGGGGAACTTGGGTGAACAGGGCCATGGCGGTGGTGATCCCGGCCAGATTGGGCGGGTTGTGCAGGGGGGCCAGTGGGACGGTGTCCTCGATGGCCCGGATTACCTCGTCGGTGACCAGGACGGGATCGCTGAAGCGTTCCCCGCCATGGACCACGCGGTGGCCCACACCTGCGATCTCGTTTGCGTCGCCGATGACTCCGTTTTCAGGGTCCACGAGCAGGTCGATGATCAGGCACAGGCCATGGGCATGGGAG
>JAHJKV010000086.1 GCA_018822065.1 Pseudomonadota bacterium | reverse complement strand
TCAGCAGTTCCTTGCCGGGGAAGGCGAGGTCGCCGGGTTCGACCAGCCGTTTGGCCACCTCTCCGTCGACCTGGGCCGTGATGGTGGTGTAGTCAAGCCCGATCTCCGCCTCCTGGACCACTTGGGCCGCTTCGCGCCCGCGGGCCTGGGCCGCAGCCACTCCTTCCCTGGCCTGGTTCAACCAAGCCTGGGCCTGGAGGTAGGCGGCCTCGGCCTTTTCCACTTCCTCCGGGGTGACCACGTTCTCGTCGTGCAGTTGTTTCATGCGCTTGTAGGTGGACTCGGCCTTGGCAAAGGAGGCCTTGGCTGCCTCCAGGGCGGACCCGGCCTGGGCGGTCATGCTCACGACGGATTGCCGGGCCTGCTGTGAGCGTTCGACCTGAGCCTGGGAGGCGCGGTTGTCGAGGACTACGAGCTCTTCGCCCGCCGTGACCTGTTGGCCGGGGCGCACCAGCACCTTGAGCACCCGGCCTGTGACCTGGGACTCGACCCGGATGTCGGTCTGGGCCCGGATTGTGCCCACAGCTTCATGCAGCCGGGGGAGCATGGCCCGCTCGGCCTGGACGGTCGTCTCCGGGGTGTAGGCGGAATGTTTGCGGTCCGAATTTGAAGGCTCAGACCCGCAGGCCGAAAGGAAAAGACTTGCGGCCACCAGAACGGGAAGAAAGAATATCGTGCGTTTCATCATGCCCAGTCCATAGCACGGGTTAGCAGTCAACCGCTAGAGCTTGAACCGAACCGTGAGGGGAGAAAATGAAACGGAGGTCGGGTTGTACAGTCCCCTTTCATAGGGCCAGCTAAAGGTAGAAACTGCCGGGAAGTCCTATGCGTATTCCGGTCAATCAGCAGTGTTGCCGTTTGCCCGAAGCGCTGCAGTTTGTCTGATCAAGGGCAAGGGGACGACTGCTGGGGGGCGGCTCAATCCGGGGCATCGTCCAGGTCTACCAGCCCGAGTTTGGCCGCGTGGCGTACGAAGGCCAGGGGCGACTTGATCCCCAGTTTCTTCATGATGGAATAACGGTGGTTGATGACGGTCTTGAGGGTCACGAACAGCTTGTCCGCGATTTCCTGCGGGCTCAGGCCCTCGGCCAGCAGGCGCATGACCTGCTGCTCGCGCAGCGTGAGCGAACCGTAGGACTCGTCGATGCACTTGGCCTTGCGGCGGTCGAGGTCGCCCAGGCGGCGCACGACCTTGGGGGAGAGCGCGCTGTCCAGGTGCTGCCTGCCGGCGGCAACGGCCTCAATGGCGTGCATGATATGGTCTATGCCCGATTCCTTGGCCACGTATCCCGAGGCCCCGGCCTGGAAGGCGGCAGCGATGAATTCGATCTCTGAGTGCATAGAGAGCATGATTACGCCGAGATCAGGGAGCATGGCGCGTATGGCGCGGGCCAGTTCCACGCCCGAGCCGTCGATGAGCGAGATGTCCAGAAGGGCCAGATCTGGTTTGAAGCGCTTGGCCATGGCCAGGCCTTCGGCGTAGCTGCCGGCTTCGCCCACTACCTCGAAGCTGCGGTTGTCGGCCAGCAATGTTTTGAGACCGGTGCGGTAGACCGGATGGTCGTCAACGATCAGGATTCGTTTTTTTGCGTTCACGCTGACTCCTGGTAAGGGGGACTTCGATCCGGATGTTCATGCCCTCGCCGGTGCGGGAGCGGAAGATGATTTTGCCGCCCAGAAGTCGGACGCGCTCGCGCATGGACCACAGGCCCATGCGTCGCTCCTTCCCGGCGGCCACGATGCATTTTTCCATGTCCGCGCCGCGTCCGTCGTCCTCGATACTCAGGATGAGGTCCGGGTAGCTGGCCAGCATTCGAATCCGCACCCGGGTGGCGGCGGCGTGCTTGCGAGTGTTTGTCAGGGCTTCCTGGATCAGCCGATACAAGTTGATCTGGGTCTCGAAATCAAGGGACACGTCCTGCATACCATCGGCGTAGAGATCCACGGTCAGGGCGTGGCGGCGAGAGAACTCCTCGCAGTGGCGCAGGACCGTGTCCACCAGGCCCAGTTCCGAGAGCCCCGGCGGTAGCAGCCCGTAGGCCAGGTCGCGGATGGACTCGATGGCGGCGGAGATGCGTTCCATGATGTCATCGCCCTGGTGGGCGGTGGCGGCGCATAGGGCGTCCTGCTCGAAGATGCGTTTGAGCCCAAGTTTGGCAATGGACAGATCCTGGGCCAGATGGTCGTGTAGTTCTCGTGCGATGCGTTGGCGCTCGGTTTCCTGGATCATGATCAATTCGCGCGACAGGGCTCGCATCTGCTCGTCGGAGCGGCGCTGGGTGAAGATGCGGCCCACCAAGTCGGCCAGGGCGTCGAGCAGCTTGCGTTCTTCCTTGAGAAACGGACCCTCGTCAGCCTCGGGGCGCTGCTCCAGATAGCAGATGTCGATGCCCCCGACCGTCTCGTTTTGGACCTGGATGGATGCCGACTGCATGAAGCGGGTGGTGCGGAAGTTTTCTGTGGCGTAGCCTTTGCCGTCGATGGTGATCCGGGCGCAGGCGCATTCAGGGTGCAGCCAGGAGGCGCAGGCGATATTGGCGATGCCCGAGGCTAACTGGTCCAAGGGCAGGTCCGCACGCTGGGCCAGCTGGGTTACGCCGTAGAGGCAGTCGAGTTCTTTGATCCGCTCGGTCAGTGCCCGTTCGATGTTCTGCCTGTCGGCCAGGAAGGCCTCGCAGCGGCTGCGGTCCTGGCGCAGAAGGTCGAGCTCTTGAAGCAGTTCGTTACGGTTTTTGCGTTCGTCGTACATTACGCGTCCTTACGGTCTGTCGACTTTTGGGCCGGTGCGACGCAACTGGTATCACATCGGGGCAAGAGCCGCCAGAGGGTGAAGCCAGGGGGAAATGAAGCGGCCCTGTCGAGGCAGGGCCGCTGATGGATGGGTTATCGCTTGAGCACTGCCTGGGCGGAAGTGTTCTGCGCCTCTTCAATCAGGCGCAGGGAGGGCGCGG
>JAHJKV010000085.1 GCA_018822065.1 Pseudomonadota bacterium | reverse complement strand
TTCCTGCGCTTCTGCCTGCCGCTCACCCCTGACGCCTCGGTCTTCTTTGCCCCGATGATGATCGCCATTTCCGTGGTCTCCATCATCTACGGCGGACTGGTGGCTCTGGGCCAGAACGACATCAAGAAGTTGATCGCCTATTCCTCGGTTGGCCACATGGGCTTCGTCACCCTGGGTATCTTCCTGTTCAACCAGCGCGGTGTCGAAGGAGCGCTCTTCCAGATGCTCAACCACGGCATCGTCACTGGCGCACTGTTCATGATGATAGGCTTCGTCTACGAACGCAGCCATAGCCGCGAGATCAAGGATAACATGGGCATGGGCAAATACATGCCCGGCTTCATGTTCTTCTGGGGCATGATGGCCCTGGCCAGCTTCGGCTTCCCCGGAACCAACGGTTTCGTGGGCGAGATACTGGTCTTCGTGGGTGCCTTCCAGGTCAATCCCTGGTTAGGTGCCTGTCTGGTTCCCGGTGCGCTTGTCGCGGCAGCATACATGTTCCGCGTCAGCCTGAAGATGGCCTGGGGGCAACCCTCCACTGCCAAGGATTGGAAAGACCTCTGCTCCCGCGAGTGGGTGTGCTTGACAGTTCCTGCCGTCTTCGTTCTCTATATAGGTCTTGGTCCCAGCGTCTTCTTCAAGGCGATCGACCCCTCGGTCGAGAAGCTTTTGGACGACCTGAACAGTCGTGCCAAGATCGAGAAGGTGGAGACCGAGAACTTCCTGGAAATAGCCGCGTCCGACATCTTCGGCGCGACAACGGCTCAAAAATAGGGAGCTTTGGACGTGAATCTCAATCTTGTCGCAATCGCTCCGGAGCTGTATATGCTCCTGTTGATCACGGCTCTGTTCATCTGGAGCCTGGGCAAAGACTACGAGCCGCCCGTGGAGAAGTGGATTCCCTTCTTCGCAGGCCTCGGCATCTTCGTCACCGTACCCGCCTTCTGGACTGAGCCGCAGCTCATGTTCTACGGCGTGTACAAGGTGGACGCCATGTCCCAGTTCCTCAAGGTGATCATTGCCTTCGGCTTCTTCATCTGCTGCCTGAACGCCACCCGTCAGCCGACCCTCCAGGAAGGCAAGAGGGCAGACTACTTCATGTTCCTGGCGCTCTCCGCCTGGGGACTGATGATGCTCTGTTCAGCAGTGGAACTCATCACCATCTACATGGCTCTTGAGATCAGCTCCTACAGCCTCTATGCCATCATCCCCCTTCGGGCTGGAAGCAAGCAGGCTGCGGAGGCGGGTATCAAGTACATCCTGTTCGGTGCGGTCGCCACGGCCATCGCCTTGTTCGGGTTGAGCTATGTCCTGGCCGCACAAAACACCACCTACATCGCCGATCTGGCCTTGAAGAACTGGTCCTTTGCTGGCAGCCCCATGGGCGTGGTCGGCCTGACCATGTTCCTGGCAGGCATGTTCTACAAGCTGGCGCTCTTCCCGTTCCACTTCTGGTGCCCGGACGTGTACCAGGGCGCAAGCAACGAGACAGCCGCCTACGTGGCGACCCTGCCCAAGGTGGGCGCAGTGGTCATCCTCATCCGCATGGCCCAATTCATCCAGCCTGGCCTGGAGATCACCACGGTGCTTGCGGTGCTTGGTGCCCTGTCCATGACCTTCGGCAACCTCTCGGCCCTGGCCCAGACCGATCTCAAGCGCCTGCTTGGCTTCTCCTCTGTGGCCCATGCCGGGTACATCACCGTGGGCCTGGTGGCCGGAACCGCCGAAGGGCTCTCTGCCGCCGCCTTCTACTGTGTGGCCTATGTGCTCATGAACCTGCTTGTCTTCTGGGTGGTTTGCCGGGTGGCCGCTGATGGCCGCAACCTGAAGCTGGACGACCTGGACGGGCTCTACAAGCGCGCTCCGGCGTTGGCCTTCTCGCTTGCTGTCGGTGCCTTTGCTCTGGTCGGCCTGCCGCCGCTCATGGGCTTCATGGGCAAGCTCTTCCTGATGACCGCTGCCTGGAACAATGGCTACAACTGGCTGGTCATCGTATTGGCAGCGAACAGCGCCATCGCGATTTTCTACTACCTGTCGCTGGTGCGTCATGCCTACACCCACGAGGCCAAGGAAGACACCCCGCTGCCGGATAACTCGACCTTCGCGGTTTGCGGCGCGGGCATCCTGGCCGCCATCGTGTTCATCATGGGCATCGTGCCCCAGCCGATCTTCAACCTCGCGCTGGAAGCCGGCAAGACCCTGACTCCATAGAACACACCATCCTGCAATCCAAAGGGGAGCTTCTTCGGAAGTTCCCCTTTTTCGGTTTTGTGGTTATATTTATGAGAGGAGGCGAAGCATGCATGAAGTCAGTCTGGGCGGGACCATTCGGGATTATTTGACCGGCGAGGAGCTTCTTGAGACGACCTATGAGGAGTTTCGTCAGGCTCTAGCGAAGTTGCTGGTGGAAGAGCGGGGCTATCCCAAGGATCGGCTGCGTTCCAAGGTGGAGCTTGGCTATGAGATAGACGGCGACCGGTATAGCCGGGCTATCGACCTGGTGCTGGTGGACGAGGCGGGAAAGCCGCTGCTTGTCGTGGTGTTCTGTTCCGGCAAGGTGGGAAGTTTCGAGCGGGAGACCGCTGTGGCGGCGCGGCTTATCAACGGCGGCCCTGCGCCCCTGGCCCTGGTCACCGATACCATGAACGCTTCGCTCATGGACAACCGGGGCCACATACTGGCCCAAGGCATGCAAGCCATTCCGGTCTACGAGTCGCTGCTCACACTGGCGTCATACCAGGATGTGACGCCGCTCACGGACGATGATCGCGTCAAGCTTTCACGTATCTTTCACACTTACTGCGGCTTCCTGGTAGACCAGTGCTGCTCTTCGGATTGCAAGGGTCCGGTCAAGGGCTAGGTTTCATTATTCCAGAAGATAAATGCAGTCCTTGGGGCAGCAGGCCATGATTTCCTGCAATTCCTCTTCCGTGGCCTTGTCCTTGAGCAGGTGGGGCATGTCGTTATTGTCATCCCATTCGAATATATCAGGATTAATTTCAACGCAGCCCTGGCAACAAGAGCAATGTGCCAGATCAAGACCGATTTCCTTGGAAGTTTCAGTATGTGACATTAATGCCTCCTTTGTTCATGATAACTATTACTGATAAAATGACAAGTAGAAATTAAGGGCTTTTCGCACAGATAAAAAGAATTTGCCCAGTCGAGCACATTATGTCACTAGGATAATAATGCAAAAAACACAGGCAGTTTACAACTTTCTCTCCGGTTCTGGCTGGCTTGATCTGGCAGGGGCCGACCAGGTCAGCTTCCTGGCCGCAGGCGAGTATAACGAAAATTATCTGGTTAATGCTGCAGACGGCAAGTATGTCCTGCGTATCAACCATGATTCCCAGCTTGGTCTCGGCAATGGGCAGATCCAGTACGAATACACGGTGCTCAAAGCCCTTGAGGACTCCGGGGTCACGCCGCGGGTGCACCGGGTACAACCTGCTGCCCTGGGCCTGGGGCCGGTGCTGCTCATGGACTACATTCCCGGTGGTCCTTTCCTTTACGATGCACATCTGGAGATCGCGGCGCGTATCTTTGCCCGTGTGCATTCCCAGCCTGTATCGCCCGAACTCCTGGTGCAGTCCGAACCCGTTTTCGACATTGCTCAGGAATCTTATGGCCTATTCATGCGTTTTCCAGATCATCCTCTGAACGCAGTACGAGAGCGCCTGCAACGATACTATGACGAGATCATGGACCTGCATCTGGCCACGGAGGACGAATTTGCTTCAGAATCCATGGTGATCGTCAATACAGAGGTCAATTCGGGCAATTTCATCGTCGATGGCATGGACGGTTGGCTGGTGGACTGGGAAAAGGCGGTGGTCTCGCATCGCTACCAGGACCTGGGGCATTTTCTTGTGCCCACCACCACACTGTGGAAATCCGAACACCGCATCAGCCCTACGGATCGGCTTCGATTTCTTGAGGTATACCGCGAGGAATCCGGACTGGACACTGACCTGGACACCCTGTCCAGGCGAACCGAGATATTAGAGCGCACCATTTTGCTCCGGGCCCTGTCCTGGTGTTTCATGGCCTACTACGAGTATACCCGCCCAGGACGGGAGCTGCGGGATGAGAAGACGTTTGAACGTATTCGCTGGTACCTGGACGAGATCGAATGTTTTTTGGCGTAAGTGAACTTTCCCGGAGTTTTGGCCGTCAGACAGTTCTGGACAGTGTCTCCTTTGCTGTCGAACAAGGCGAGATCGTCTCGATCATCGGTCCATCAGGCGTGGGCAAGACCACGCTTCTCAAGATCATTGCAGGTCTGGACGAGCCGGATTCGGGCAGCCTCCACTTTGCCACCAGTCCCAGCCGCGACAATCCCGTCATTCTGGTCTTCCAGGACTACATCCTCTTCCCCAACCTCACGGTCTTTGAGAACGTGGCTTTTGGGTTGCGCACGCGCAAGCTGCCCCAGCCAGAGGTTGAGGCGAAGGTGATGGAGGTGCTGGGTTATTTTCAT
Organism: Pseudomonadota bacterium; assembly: GCA_018822065.1. Lineage (GTDB taxonomy): Bacteria > Desulfobacterota > Desulfovibrionia > Desulfovibrionales > Desulfovibrionaceae > JAHJKV01. The sequence goes on along the minus strand of JAHJKV010000085.1, from coordinate 906 downwards.
CTGGCGGATAGGCGGGAGAGTTACCCCAGCCAGCTTTCCGCCGGGCAGAAGCAGCGAGTCGCCCTGGGTCGGGCCATGGTGGTCAACCCCATGCTGCTCTTGCTGGACGAGCCCTTTGCCAACCTGGATCGCAACCTGAAGATGGAAACCGCCGAGTTCATTCGTGACACTCAGAAAGCCTTTGGGGTGACGACCATCTCCGTGACCCACGACCTGGAAGAGGCTTTTGTCATGAGCGACCGTATCGGGGTCATGCTTGGGGGACGGCTGGTGCAGTATGATACGGCCAGCGAGGTCTATGTGCACCCGGTGAATCGTGAGGCCGGGGAGTTTTTGGGACCAATGAATGAAATAGGCCCTGCCTTGCACTCCTTGCTGGAATTGCCTCCTCTGGCGGCTTGCAACGGGACGCTTCTGGTGCGACCCGAATGCCTGGCGCTCAAGGCGGACGAGCAGGGGGCCGGGTTGGTGCGTGATGTTGTTTTTGCCGGTCATTATACCAAATATATTGTGGAGATCGAAGGGGTAGTTCTCGTTGCCTACGGACAATTTGATGCTGTCACCCAGGGCGGGCGAGTCCGCATTGCGGTCCGCGACTGCCTCGAAGCCTAGGGGGATTCATGAAACGATTGCTGATGCTTGTGATGGTTCTGCTTCTGGCCGGGTGTGCGGGCGAGGGAGCCGATAAGGCGACCCCGGAGGCTACGGCTGATTCGGATCTGCTAACGGCTGATTGGGCGACCATCGAAGGTGCCGCCAGGGGGACCGAGGTTCGGTTTTACATGTATGGCGGCTTCACCCATGTGAACAAGTGGGTGGATACCTGGGTGGCGGAGCAGATGCGCCAGCGGTATGACATCACCCTGGTCCGGGAACCCATGGACGCCGGAGTTTTTGTGAACAAGC
>JAHJKV010000084.1 GCA_018822065.1 Pseudomonadota bacterium | reverse complement strand
TCATCGCCGCTCCAGCAGTTGCTTGCCGTGGTAGGCCGCGCCCCAGAGCCCGGAATCCTCGTTGGCGTTCAGGACGATGGGAATGTTTGAAAGAATCTCAGAGAAACAAGGGTGCTCCTGAAACTCGGCCAGGAACTCGGGGGCGGTGACCAAGGAGGGGTTCTTGGCCGCCACTCCGCCGGTGACAAAGACGCCGCCCAGGGAGATGGTTGCCACGGCCCATTGTCGGGTCACCCGGCCATAGAAACGGGCAAACCAGGACAGGGTCAGGGAGCCGGGCGTCAGGGTCTCGGCCACTTCACGAGGGGTCAGGATCTTGCCGGTCAGGAACTCGTGGATGAGCGCCAAGCCGGAGCCGGTGACCAGGGTTTCCACCTGACAGAAGGGATGACCAGTCTTTCGAAGCACGAATTTTTCCAGCTCGCGCTCCTGGTCCCCCTGGAAGGGGAAGGCCATGTGGCCGCCCTCGCTGGGAACAGCCACCCAGCCATGGGCTGTTGGCACCAGCGCGCCATGGCCGAGCCCGGTGCCTGCGCCGATGATGGCGATGGAGCGTTCCTTCTCCGCCTGCCCGGCCTGGATGACCAGCCCGCCTTCCACCGCGTCGGTGCGAGTGGCGTAGGACTGGGCCACGAAGTCGTTGATCATGGCCGTTCGTCCGGGTGTGATCGGAGTTTTTCGCAGGTCGATGTCCCAGGGGGTGTTGGGCGGGTCGGAATAGACGCGCTCCTGCACCGGGCCGGGCACGCCTATGACCGCCGCGTCCGCATCCTCCAGGGCCAACGGAAATTCCGATGCCTCCAGGTTTTCCAGGATGCCCGCAAAGGTGCTGGCCCCGTCCGTGGACAGCCAGATCGCCTCGCCCATGGTCAGTCGCCCGTCCTCCAGAGTGAACCGGGCGAAACGTGAGTTGGTGCCGCCGATGTCGATGGCCAGAATATTCATGCGTGGTTCCCCATAGCCTGTAAGACTATCAGAATCCCTCTTCGACGCAAGTGTGTTTACACAGGGGAAACCGACCTGGACAGACTTACAATTTGTCCTTACCTGGACTATGGTCTTCAAACATCGAACCCCAAGGAGAAATTTTTATGAAATACCGTTTGAGCATCCTGATGCTGATCGTCCTGGCCCTGACCACCCTCTCCGGTTGCGGCTACAACCAAATACAGGCCAACGAAGAAGAGGTCTTCGCGGCCTGGGGCAACCTGGAAGCCACCCTGCAGCGCCGGGGCGACCTGATCCCCAACCTGGTGTCCACGGTCAAGGGCTATGCGGCCCACGAGCAGGAGACCCTCACCGGGGTCATTGAGGCACGGGCCAAGGCAACCTCCATCACCCTCAGCCCTGAGATGCTCTCCGACCCTGCAGCCATGAAGCAGTTCCAAGCCGCCCAGGGCGAACTTTCCTCCTGGCTCTCCAAGCTGATGATGATCCAGGAACAATACCCGAACCTCAAGGCGGACACCCATTTCACGGCGCTCATGCATGAACTCGAAGGCACGGAGAACCGCATCAACGTGGCCCGTCAGCGATACAACGAGATCGTGAAGATTTTCAACACCTCCATCCGCACCTTCCCGAACTCCTTGACCAACTCGCTTCTGCTGAACCTGGAGCGCAAGGAATTCTTCGAAGCGGATGCAGCGGCCAGGGTCCTTCCCACCGTTGATTTCGGGCAGGGCAGCTAGGCGCATGCAATTGATACGAAACAGGGTCGCCTTTTCCGGACGCACCCTCTTCCTGGCGGTCGTCCTGGTCTTGGCCTTGAAGGCGAGCGCCCTGGCCCTGGAGCCCCCTACTCTTACGGGTCGGGTGAACGACTTGGCGGGCATGCTCTCGCCTGAGGTGCGCCAGGAGCTTGAGACCTACTTGGCGCAGTTGGAGAGCACGGACGGCACCCAGGTGGCCATCCTGACCATCCCCAGCCTGGAGGGCGACTCCCTGGAGGACTTCTCCCTTCGCGTGGCCCACGATGCCTGGAAGCTGGGCCAGGAAAAGGAGGACAACGGCGTCCTGCTGCTCGTGGCCCAGGAAGAGCGCAAGGTGCGCATCGAGGTGGGCTACGGTCTAGAGGGCGTGCTCACGGACGTGCTCGCGGGTTCCATTATCGATACGATCATCACCCCGGCCTTCAAGAAAGGCGACTACGACCAGGGCATCGCGGCCGGCACCCAGGCCATCGTCCAGGCCGTGCACGGCGAATATGTGGCAACCGAGATGTCACAAGAAGAATCAGAAGGCTTTCCCCTGCTCTTCATCATCATTATTGTCGTCTTCATCATCGCCCACATATTCACCCCCAAACGGGGCACGGTCATGACGGATGAGAATGGCAACAAGGTCGTCCAGCGCTCCGGCTCCGGCATCCTCCCCTGGCTGATCATCGGCTCCATGCTTGGCGGCGACCATAGAGATGGAGGCGGCTTCAGCGGCGGTGGCGGCTTCGGTGGTGGCTTCGGCGGCGGGTTTGGAGGCGGTGGTGCATCTGGTGGATGGTAAACGTGTAGCAGTGGCAACACGTCGTGTTTGATGCTACCCTGATTCATAATCCAAGGAGCATCCCATGGACAGCAACACCATTCGAAACCTTATCGCCCTGCTCATCGTCGGCGGCGCGGCGCTCATACCGGCCTTTGTGGTCTACAACATGGTGCGCCCCATGAAGAAAAACCAACTGAAGGATATGGGCAACATGAACATGAACGTTCGTGGCGTAAAATTACCCAGTGAGGAAAAGAACGACGACGGGGTCGATGAGACCATCGACGTGTACGACAACAACGACCTCGGCTCCGCAGCCGGGCGTTGGTAGGAGAGAATACCCGCATGAGCCATAAAGATTTCCTGAGCGCGGATGACCGCCAGAAGATCATCGACTGTGTCACCGAGACCGAGAAAACCACTTCCGGCGAGATCGTGCCGCTCATCTCCTCGGCCAGTTCCGACTACCCCAGGGCCCAGGCCTCGGGTGCCCTGGTGCTGGGGCTGCTCGTGGCCATCCCCACTTGTCTGGCCTTGGGCCGCCAGGACATCTGGACCGGGTTCACGCTCTTTTTGGTGGCCTATTCCCTGGCCTACGCCGCCCTTGCCATGCTCCCCTGCCTGCGCCGCCTCTTCATGCTCAAGCGCGAGATGGACGACGAGGTGGAAGAAGGGGCCATGACCTCGTTTTTCATCCACGGCCTGAACAACACCCGCGACAAGACCGGCATCCTCATCTACATCTCGGTCTATGAAAAGCGCGTGCGCATCCTGGCCGACTCCGGCATCAACGCCAAGGTCGATCCCGGCACCTGGGACGCCGTGGTGGCGAAACTCAGCCAAGGCATCAAGGAAGGCCGCCAGGTGGACGCCATCTGCGAGGCGGTCAAACGCTGCGGTGCCCTGGTGAGCGAAAAATTCCCCATCAAGTCCGACGATACCAACGAACTGCCGAACCTGATCGTAGAGTAGTTGCCGGGCTGGGTACGCCCTGTGCTTGCGGCCCCGGTCCCCACGTCATTGAGGCAGTCCCTCTCCCTGTGAAATCGCTTGTCACCGCGAGAAAGGAGCGATAGAGAGCATCACGTTCTGACTGAATCTGTGATGCACGCTTGTGTTCCACGAGGTGACCCATGCTCCCGATGGTTGTGCGGACCACGATCCTCCTGACCATGTCCAATGTGTTCATGACCTTTGCCTGGTACGCACACCTCAAGAACCTCTCGAACCGGACGTGGTATGTGGCGGCCCTGATCAGTTGGGGCATAGCCCTCTTCGAATACCTGCTCCAGGTCCCGGCCAACCGCATGGGCTACACTGCCATCACCCTGCCTCAGCTCAAGATTCTGCAGGAAGTCATCGCCCTGGCCGTGTTCGCTCCCTTCTGCCTGTTCTATATGAACCAGCCCCTGAAGCTCGACTACCTTTGGGCCGCGTTCTGTCTACTTGGCGCAGTATTTTTCATCTTCCGGTCCTGAAGCAAGGAGACATGAGACACCACAACAAAGGGACCCCGAAGGGTCCCTTTTCACTTCAGGCATGAAACAAAGATCTATGACGCCTCGGCCACGACTTCCTTGGCCTTGGACTTCTTCGCGCCCTGGATGTCCAGGTCTGCCTGCATCTCTGCCGCCTCTTCCACGCTCATGCGCTTCTTCTGGAGGTAGCGCTTGGTCACGCTACGCAACCGCTCGGCCTTGCCTTCTCGCTGGGAAGGAGCCAGGAAGGAGCAGAGCTTCTTCTCAATCTTGTACGTATTTTGCTCGTTTGCGATGGCCACGATCCCTTCCATGATCAGCTTCTGGTTCAGGAGTTCACTCCTGGTGTTGAAATGGATCGCCTCGGCCATGGGCGAGAAGATCATGTTGCCGAGAACCACGCCGTAGAGGGTTGAGATGAAGGCCACCGGGATGCTCTGAAGGATCACCGCCGTGTCCTGGATACCCATGAGCAAGCCGATGAGGCCGATGACCGAACCGGCCACGCCAAAGGCCGGTGCCACCCGGGCCAAAGTCTGGAACACCCGTTCCGACTGCTGGCGACGCAGATTGAAGAAGGACATCTCCGTGGACAGGAAGTCGCGAATCTCCTGCTCGGTGTAGTTGTCCACCAGGAACATCAGCCCGTTCTTCAGAAACGAAATAGTGGTCTTCTCCTGGATCTTCTCCATGGAAAGGATGCCGTCCACCTTGCACTTCACGGCGAGGTCGAGGAGCACCGAGACGAGCTGTTCCGGGGTGGTCTGCTTCTGGGTATAGGTCCCCTGGGCCACCTTGAAAGCGATGGCGATCTTCTCGAATGGATAGCTCAGAAGCGCCGCGCAGCCCAGGCCGCCGAGGACCACCAAGAAAGCGGTCAGATTCCAATAGGCCGCCGGTCCGCCCACGATGGCGAAGCTGCCCAAGAACGCTGCCGCGCAGACAATGATGCCGAAAATATTTCGCTTGTTCATGCCGGTCTCCATCTATTGGCCCGTGTGGATTACGATCTCCACACGACGGTTTGATTCGTCTGCATGCTCCGTGGTCGCAGGCACTTCCGGGGAATATTCCCCCTTGCCCGTGACCGAGAAACGTCCGGGCGCGATGCCCGTGTTATTGATGAAATAGGCGGCCACGCTGGCGGCGCGGCGGGCAGAGAAGGAGAAGCCTTCGACGCCTGATGGTTCCTCGGCATCGGCAAAACCGATGACCTCCACCGGCCCCTGGCTCAGGTGCATCAACTCGGCGATCTCAAAGAGATAGTCCGTTCCGCCCGGAGAGAGTTCAGTGCGCCCCTGCTCGAAGAAGTCCGTACCACGCAGGACTACGCGAACCTCCTCGCCCTCGCGGATGACCGAGACTCCGGAGAGATGGGACTTGTAGAACACTTCCTTGTCCTGCAGGCCCGGTAGGCTGGTGTGACCATCGACGCGATCAGTCATGCGGGCGATGATCCCGTCGAGAGCCTTGGAGGAAATCTGTGCGTCTGCGGGGGGGGGTGCGGTCGGTGAAGATGAACCGCACCTCCTGGTGCGTTGAGGCGTAGACATAGAGCACCACGAAGAGCACGAACATGACCATCATCAGGTCGCTCCAGGGAACGGCCCAAGACGTGGTGCCCCGCACTTCCCCGCTGCTGTCGTCGAGCAGATCGAAATTTTTGCCGAATTCCGTTTCGTTCTCCTGCATCCGTGCCATGACCTGAACTCCTGTTGAGCGTTGGTACTCCCCGTTTATTAACTATGAATGGAAAGCAATAATCTTGCCACGCAGGAATACTATGCAATTCAGGGATATTGCAGCCATGGCTGGCAAGGCGGGAAATCGTCGCGACAGGATTCTGACTGCCATGGCCCGGTGCATTGACGCCGAGGGCAAAGTGGTGTTGGTTTGTCGCCATGACCCAACACGCCATTTTCACCACCCGAATTCCCCTCGTGCTGGCCTCGGGCTCGCCCCGGCGCAAGAGCTTTCTCGACAACCTGGGACTCCAGTTCGAAACCCTTCCAAGCCCCGTGGATGAACCCGAACCGGAAGCCGGGGAATCGCCCGAGGCCTATGCGGTGCGGCTGGCCTGCCTCAAGGCCATGGACATCGCCACCAAACACCCGGAGGCCGCAGTGCTCGGCTCAGACACGGTCGTGGCCCTGGGAGAGGTCATCCTCGGCAAGCCCAAGGACGATGCCGATGCCCTGCGCATGCTGACCCTGCTCTCAGGCCAGACCCATGTGGTGGTCACAGGCTGCTGCCTGATGCTGCCCGGCGGCGAGATCGAACGTTTCCATGGCCGCACCGACGTGCGCATGCGCCGGTCAGGCCCGACTGAACTGGAGGCCTACGTGGCCACCGGCGAACCAGCCGACAAGGCAGGAGCCTACGCTATCCAGGGCATCGGCGCGTTTTTGGTGGAACATGTGGAAGGGTCGTATACCAACGTGGTCGGGTTGCCTCTGGCGAGGACGCTAGAGGTGTTGCTATCTTGGGGAGTTATCGCTCCAAGGAAAGGCTGATTGAACAGACCTGTCCCCCGAAAACGGGTCTATCCCGAATGTTCGGTGAAATAGAACACTTAGGATTGCTATGGATTGTCGGAATATTTCCATCACCAAAGCCGGGATACTTGCATGGGTCGCGCTCGTTTCGCTCTTCCTGCTCGTCGGCTGCACTCCCCCTATCATGGACAGCGCGCTCACGCCCCGGATGGCCATCCATGGGAACCAGCCGCCGGATGCTCCGGGGGATGTTTTGGGGCAGCTCGCCGCCGTGACTGTGCTCTATTATGGCTTTGACCAGAAGCTGCACCAGGGGCAGGTCGTGGTGCACTCGGAGTTGGCGCAGGACATCCGGGACGTGTTCACTCTGATCCGGCAAACACACTTTCCCATCGAAAGCGCGCTGCCCATAGCCCACCCGCTGATCCAGGCCAAGGGGCCTTTTGGAGTGTCACCCGACACCAACAACAGCTCCGGGTTTGTCTGGCGACCTCTTGTGGGTATGCGCTGGGTCTCTCTGCACGCCCTAGGGCTGGCCATCGACATCAATCCCCGACTGAATCCTTTTTACAAACACGGCAAGGTGCTCCCTCCAGGGGCCTCATACGATCCGGCCAAGCCGGGGACGCTCACCTCGCAGTCCAGCGTGGTGAAAGCCTTCAAACGGTTGGGCTGGGAATGGGGTGGCACCTGGCCTGCCGGGGATCAAACCGACTACATGCATTTCCAGAAGATTCCCCCCTCTCTTGCACAGTGGGTCAAAGGCTACCGGAGCTAGACACCATGCACGGCGCTGCCTGCGACTTCTGTGGCGAAATGCCGCTCCCATCCGACGCGAGGAGACTGACATCGACACTTCCATTCTGGCCCTGATTCTGGCCGCATTTTTCATCTCCGCCTTCCTGAAAGGAATCACCGGGCTGGGCTTTTCTACAGTCTGCCTGGGGACCCTGGCCAGTTTCGTGGACATCAAGCTGGCCATCCCCCTGGTCATTCTGCCCTCGCTGACCTCAAACGTCCTGGTCATGCTCGACTCTGGCAGGATGCGCGAAGCCCTACGCCGATTCTGGCCCATGTACCTGTGCATGATGGTCGGCATGGCCGGGGGGCTGTGGATGCTTGGCGCGACCAAGAGCGAGACTGCTCGCACCGTACTCGGACTGGTCATGTGCAGCTATGGGGCCTGGGCCCTGCTCAACCCCGGGGCTAGCATCCCGGAGCGCTGGCGGTTCGCGCTCTCCCTGCCCGTGGGCCTGGGCACAGGCTTTGTCAACGGCCTGACCGGCTCCCAAGTCATGCCCGCCCTGCCCTACCTCATGCTGATCGACATCGAGAAAAACCTGCTGATAGCGGCCATCAACATCTCCTTCACCATCGGCAGCTTGATGATGCTCACCGGGCTGATCAGTATGGGCCTGTTCACCATCCTTTCCCTGTGGCTGGCTGCAGCGGGCATCCCCCTGGTCTTTCTAGGAATCTGGCTTGGCGGGATCATCAGGAAACACACAAGCGAGGCTGCCTTCCGGCTCCTGGTCCTGCTGCTACTCATCGGCATCGGCCTGAACTTGGTCCTGCGGGGTTGAAATCCGCCCCCTCCCTCAACGCCTCCGATGACAGCATGACACACAGCCCGAGGTGTGGTCTCCTGCCTCATCTTTACAGCCAGACAGATTCGTCGTACTCACCAGCCCATGAACGACCAGACACAAAACCGCCTGTTGACTGGACTGGCCACCATGGGTCCCATCGGTTATTTGCCCAAGATGCCTGGCACCTGGGGTTCCCTGGCCGCCGCTCTCCTGGGCTATTTCATCCTGCTGCCCCTGCCTGCCGTGGTCCGTCCGGCAGTGATCATGGTGGTCCTGGCCGTGGGGGTGGAGGCCTGCACCAGGGCCGAGATCGTCCTGGGAAAGAAGGACCCCGGCTGCGTGGTCTTCGATGAACTCTTCGGCCAATGGGTGGCTATGCTGCCGCTGGCCGCTGGCACGCCCTGGTGGATGGTGGCGGTGTCCTTTGTCCTCTTTCGCATCTTCGACATCTTCAAGCCCTGGCCCGTGGGCAAGATCGAGCGCAGTTACGAAGGCGGCCTGGGCGTAATGCTCGACGACGGTGCCGCAGGCGTCTACGCCTTTCTCGGTGTCTGGCTCCTCGCAGCTCTGCTCTGACCTGGCCTTTTTTAAAAAACGAAAAGCCGCCCCCGTTGCTGTGGGGGCGGCTTTTTCTTATGCGGCACCATGTCAAGAACTCCCTTTACTCTTCATTTCTTCTGTAATTAGGCCAGACTCCACCCTCGCCTTATGGCATAATAGTAATGTATTCCTTTTCTTATTCGTGCTCTGTGGCACCAAGTACCGATT
>JAHJKV010000083.1 GCA_018822065.1 Pseudomonadota bacterium | reverse complement strand
CCAGTTCCGGAATGGCCCAGATGCGGCCGTCGCCGATGATCAGTCCCTGGCACTCCAGGTGCCCTTTGCTCGGGGTGTGATGCGCGCCGATATGACCACGATTGATGATCGTCCCCCCGGAGGAGATGGTCCGGGCGATGATCTCGCAACGTGTGTTCGGGGCGTTCATGATCACACGGTTGCCCAGGTCGAGGTAGGACCCCTTGGGTGCAACCACCACTGAGTTGAAACGGGCAATGGAGTGTTCGCCGTTCATGGTGATGGAGGGGTACATCTGCAAATCCTTGACGGGCTTGAGCAGAACATAATTGGAGAGGAACTTGCCGCCCTCTTCCACGACACCGGCGGACCGGGGTCGGACAGCAACGCTCTCTCCCCAATTATGAACCATGGTGAAGGTTAGGGAGGCATTCTTCTTGACGAAGAACTCAGAGATGCCCAGATGGGCCCCGGCCTTGGTCCCATGAGCCACTGAGCAGCCGGTGATGATGTGAGCTTCCGCGCCTTCTTCAATGATGACGATGTTATGGACATTTTGTCCGACCTGTTCGGCCTTGAGCATCAGACAGGACTGGATAGGATTATCGATCTTGGCCCCGGCCTTGACCCGGATGAAATATCCACCGTGCAGGTTGTCGTGGGCAGCACGGGTGTACTCGTCCTTGTCCTTGTCAACCAGTGTCCAGAAGTACTCTTTCAAACCGTCGTACTTCTCTAGCGCCTCTTTGATGTCCATGATTTCAACATTGTCGTCAGTAGACTCACAATGCACTGCGCTCTGGTCCATCTGAAGGTAGGTGGCGGAGCGTTTGGACAGGTCGGTGATCACGCCAGCCATTTCCAACTGGTCGCGATCTTCCAGGCTCAGGTCGTCCAGAGTGTTGATCTTTTCGCGGGTAAGGCCCTGGAACTTGAAGTCGTTCAGGTCAACTGTCATTATATAACTCCCTGAAATCGCTTTAGTTCATGCAGCGGATACATTCCTGGTACCCGTGCTCTTGGATATGGTCCAGGATGTCGCGCGGCCGTCCCTCGCAACAGAGATGACCATCGTAAAGTACCTGCCCCCGGTCTGCGTTGACGTAGTCCAGGATGTAGCCGGTATGCGTAATGATCAAACCGGAGGTTTTCTTGAGGTCTTTGAGGGGACGCAGGATATCCTCTTTGGTCGGCGAGAGTGCTCCGTCAAGGATGGAGCGAGCCACCTTGCCCACCAATTGCATGTTTTCCATGTCTACCCCGGATTCCGGTTCGTCAAAAAGCACGAGGTCCGGGTTCTGGGCCATGAGCTGCAGCAGTTCGGACCGCTTGATCTCGCCCCCTGAGAATCCGGCATTGATGTCACGATCCAGAAAGGGAGTAAAATTGACCCGTTTGGCCAGGGCCTCCACATCGATGTCGCGCCCCTGGGCACACATTGAGACTAGGTGCCGGGTACGCAACCCGTGGATGGTCGGGGGGCGTTGGAAACTCATGCCAATACCGAGCCTGGCTCTCTCATACATCGGGGATTCGGTGATATCCTGTCCCTTGAAAAGAATCTTTCCGCCAGTGATTTCATATCCGGAAAAACCCATCAGAGCCATGAGCAGAGAGGTCTTGCCTGAACCGTTGGGTCCAAACAGGATAAAGGTCTCCCCCTCGCGGATATCCAGGTTGATCCCCTTGAGGACTTTCTTGTCACCGATCTTCACGTGCAGGTCTTGTATTTGAAGCATCAATTCCTCGCTGTTAGTCATACAGGGCCGTCTTACATACTCTCTTGGGTCCTGCAAGTCCAGTCTCAGCCCAGTGGTGCGGCGGAGAAATCGGCACAAGGTCTGTTGCACAGGAGAGCATAAAAAGGCCGACATAAGATTCTCATTTTTCTGTTCTTGCCTCTTGGCCATGGTCGCCGTACACTGAAAAAAGTCAAAATCACACGTTCGATTTAAGCCATTTATTTTATAAAAACAGTCTAGACATCATCTAGACAGGCACAAAGGCCTCTATGCCAAAAAACAAAATCAACTCCCTGGAAGAACTTACAAAACTGAAGTTCAAAAAGGAAAAATCAGCGTACATCCCGACCAGAGCCCCTGTTCCTGTCCCCAAGGTCACACCTCAGCCCCCTGAACCAGCGGAAGACACCGAGGAACAGCTTTTTTTATCCGCCATGCATGGAGTGGAACGAATGGAAGGCGAGACAGGTCGGCAAATCGAAATGCGCCCTGCCCCTCCGACCATACCGCTGCCTGAGGATGAGGAAAAGACCGGGCGCGACCATCTCGACGCATTGGTCAAAGGCTTGATCGAGTTCGAGTTGGAATACACCGAGGAATTCATGTCCGGGTTCGTTCGAGGCATGGATTCCAAGATATTCACCAAGCTCAAAAACGGCATCATTTCCCACGAGGGCAGCCTGGACCTGCACGGTTTGAACTCGGAGCAGGCCCTCGACTCCCTGCTCTTTTTCCTGCGCGAGTCATACCTGCAGGGAAAGCGTTGTGTGCTGCTGGTCACTGGACGGGGCATCGGTTCACCTGGCGGCCAGTCTGTGCTCAAACGGGCAGTACAGGGCTGGCTCACCCGCGAACCATTGCGGCGCAACGTGCTCGCCTTTAGCACAGCCATGCCCAAGGACGGCGGAGCCGGGGCGCTCTATGTACTCCTGCGCAAAAAGAAAAAGGATGTTGGGAAAGTACGATTCAACCGTGTGAATGAATTTGATTAATCGGCTTTATTCCCAGACGTTGTCGAGCTGGCGCGGCATGAGCACTCGCGAATAGCGGTCCACCTGATACAAGAGGTCTTGGTTCCAGATAATGCCATTGTCCAGGCCGAAATTCAGCTTGTCTACAACGTGTTCATAGCTGAAATACCTGTAAAATTCGAGACTTGGCACCATCTGAATCTGGTAGAGGGCTGCCAGACGTCGCAATTCCTCTGAAGGAAGGGAGTCGGTGGCGCTCGCCTGATACACGCCGAGCTTGTACTGAGGATAGATGCGTTTGAGGGCAAAGGCCAGGGCTGCCATACCTCGGGAGTTGTTCTTGCCTGGGGTCGCGGGATCGTCACTGTAGAAAAGGACCATGACGTGGGTATCATTCTCCAGGACTTCACGCTTGAAGTTCTGATCATCGAGACGGACATACTCCACACCGGCCAAGGTCTCCAGCACCGGGCGGCGAAGCAACTGAATCAACTCCTCGTCCGAGGGTCGACCTACCATGGGTTCAGGTTCGGGACTGGTTGATTCGTTGCCCCAGGCCTCGGTGCCGACGTCGTGGACACTCCAGACAGAAGGCGGCGTTTCAGCCCAGGCTGGAATAGCTGCCAGCAGGGCAACCAGAACGAATACTTTCGTTAATATGCTCATGGTCTTATCATATCAAAAAAAAAACAATATCACCAGTCGGGATTCCTCTTCAGGCCAACCGGAATTCACTGTCTTTCCTCTCTGGGCGATCAGCCCTGGTTCATATCCCGGGCCGTGGAGAGCTCTTGGGCAGAAAAAAGACGGAGGATGTCGATCAGAATCGCAAAGTATCCCTGTTGGCGACACAATCCCACGATATAATCGGAACTTGCGACAGCTCCATAGTGAGGCGGCTCCTCAATGCTCGCGGGATCAATCTCAAACACTTCCTGCACGGCGTCGACCACAGCGCCCATGAGGGTTGTTTCTGTTTCATCCTGGAGTTCAACGATGATGACACAGGTATCTACTGTATCATCCTGGGCTGTCATGCCGAGCTTGAGTCGCATGTCCACCACGGGTACGGCATTGCCTCGAAGGTTGATGACCCCTCGCATGTGGGCGGGAGTCCGCGGCACGCGCGTGATCATCGTTAATTCCAAAACCTCGTGTACGGCAGCGATATTCACGGCGAACACCTCCTTGCCTACGACGAAGGTGAGATATTGATTCAAAGTTTCGATTGTGCTCATGGTTCCTCTCGGAAAGGCATTTCATTTTCTGCTGCCGTCCCTGCTCGCGCATCAAAGCGCCCTGCTCTCATCCTTATTTCTATCGCAATGACAACGGATTGCAAGTGTTCAAAGGCAGAATCATGTCCAGGGACGATTGTTGGTGAAAATGATTGACAAAACAGTCGGTCATGGATAGTTAGTCCTCTCTTCGTCGGGATGTAGCGCAGTCTGGCAGCGCACCTGAATGGGGTTCAGGGGGCCGGAGGTTCAAATCCTCTCATCCCGACCACGAAGATATCCCAAGGATCGGGCACTCCACCCGATCCTTTTGTTATATATTAAAGGAACTCCACCATACGACTGCTTCTCGAACCAGAAACACATGACTATCAACCAATAATAATCCCGGCCAGCAGAGATGTTCTTGACCAAAAGCCCTGTTTGAGCTAATAGATTATCAGCAATAGCAATGAATTCGTCCCAGTATCGTTGCCATGGCCCCTTCGGCATGTGGCAACTTCTTCGTTTTGGGACGCTAATCGACACGACAAGGAACTACCAATGGACAGCATCCCCATCTCCAAAGCGGGATATGAGCTCAAGAAAACTGAGCTCGAAGAACTAAAGGCCGAACGTCCGGCCATCATCCTGGCCATCGCCGAAGCCCGCGAGGAAGGCGACCTGAGCGAAAACGCCGGGTACCATGCAGCGCGTGAACGTCAAGGCTGGCTGGAAGCCAAGATCAACTTCATCAACTCTCGGATGCCGATCTACAACGTCATTGACCCGGCTGAGATGGACGGTGACAAAGTGGCCTTCTCCGCAACAGTGGAGATCGAAAACCTGGATACCGAGGAAGTCAGCACCTATACGCTCATGGGACCTGACGAAACCGATTTCTTCGAAGGGGCTATTTCCATCGTCTCTCCTGTTGGTCGCGCCCTGCTCGGCAAGGAAGAAGGGGATGAAATCCTGGTCGACGCACCCAAAGGAAGAGTCGAATATGAGATCCTCTCGGTGCAATATAACAACCCAAAACCGAAGAAATAACCATCAATTCGCCACTTCAGGCCGGGTTCGCCCGGCCTTTTTTCATTTCCATCCAAATACGAAAACAATTTCCCAGAGACCAATCAGTTTGCTAGGATGACGGAAACAGGAGGAATCAAAAATGTTCCGGAAATCTTTGCAACATATCCTTTTCGTCTGTTTCGTAACCCTGTTCACCGTTACCATGGCCCAAGCTGGCTGGCTTGACGTGGCCAAGGACGTGGCCAAGGAGACCGTGAAAACGGACAGCGGGTCCAGTCCCTCCTCCTCGGCGGTAGACGCCCTCTCCAACAGCGAGGTCATTTCCGGGCTCAAGGCGGCCCTGGACAAGGCCGTTAAGAGCGCCATCGCCTCCCTGGGCCAGCCCGGTGGCTACCTGAACAATCTAGACGTAAAGATTCCCATGCCCGATAACCTGCAGACCGCCGAAAAGGCTGCCAGAGCAGTTGGCCAGGGTGCCTTGGCAGATGAATTCATAGCCTCCATGAACAGCGCGGCTGAACAGGCCGTGCCCGAAACCATCTCCATCTTCACCGAGGCCATCAAGAATATGAGCTTCGATGATGCCAAAAACATTCTCAATGGACCGGACAATGCTGCCACCAGTTTCTTCCAGCAGAACAGTTCAGCGGCCTTGTTCGACCGTATCCTTCCCATTGTCGAAAAAGCCACGAACACGGTTGGCGTGACCAGCAACTACAAGTCGATGATGAGTTCCGTGTCCATGCTCAGTAACGCCGCGGGTATGCAGACCGCAGACCTGGACTCGTTCGTGACAAACAAGGCCATTGACGGGCTCTTCTCCATGATGGCTGTCGAAGAAAAGGCCATCCGCGACAATCCGGTGGAACGGAGCACGGATATTCTCAAGAAGGTCTTCGGCGCTCTGGACTAACCTGCTCCTCGCACAGATAAAAAAAGGCCCGTCGAGCAATCGCGGGCCTTTGAGCATGCATTTGCCTGGAGGCCATCAGCCGCTGCTGTCAACTATGCCGCCGGTATCACCTAGGATGAGATTGAGCAGAATCTGCTCCACGGAGAGGGAACTGCCACGTCGGTTCTCAACGGCCTGATCCAGGATAATCCCCTGGCTCTCAGTGGCTGAAGCCTGGTAGTTCAGGCTCGATTCCTTGGAGGTGTACCGATCCAGCACGGCTTCCACATCACTTTGCAGGGACTGAACGTAACTGAGCTGGGTGGACCGGGTGCCGGAAACTCCGAGAACCGACCCATCGAGATCGCCCAAATTCGTCAAACTGTTCAAAGCGTTGAAGGTAATATTGAATCCGCTGTCCTTGAGGGATTGAATCCAGACCGCGCCGGAGGAACTTATCTGCTGTGTGCCCCACTTGGAAGAGTCGAGCATGGAAATGCCATTGTAATCCGTGCCGCTGATGATGCCGTCGATCTTGGTCTTCAAGGCGTCATATTCGCCCTGAACCACGCTGCTGGTCCCGTCCAGCTCACCGCTATTGATCTGATCAATAATGCTCTCCATCTGGGTCAGGGCGTCATTGATCTGTCCCACGGCTGCCTTGGCCGTGCCCATCATCTTCGCGGCCTCGACCAGGTTGCGGGCGTTCTGCTTCACGGCTGCCGAATCGGCCCGCAGGGAACCAGTGATGGCCTCTTCAAAAGGATTGGTCAGTGGTTGGACTGGCTGCTTGGCGAGCATCATGTCGCGCAGACTCTTGCCCACTGTAGAGCCAGACAGATAGGAGCTGGTCAGGAAGTCCTGATTCAGCAA
The DNA here is from genome assembly GCA_018822065.1 of Pseudomonadota bacterium. GTDB lineage: Bacteria > Desulfobacterota > Desulfovibrionia > Desulfovibrionales > Desulfovibrionaceae > JAHJKV01. Next base: position 2,106 of record JAHJKV010000083.1, on the reverse strand, counting down.
TTGCTGTGAATACTGGAATATAAAATTCTTTTCGTCATTGGTGAGCGACATGCTCGCCTCCAGAGAAGATTTCACCCTTCTCGTACTTCTTCGGCACTTTTCTATATTTCTTTAGGGGATGTGGAAAAATTCATGCAATACAAAAAACGAAATCGAATTCAGAGCCTGGAGAGCAAGGCGCAAGACTGGGTCAGGGTCGAAGCGTATTCCAATACGCGAGGGTCTGACTCAGGCGTAGCAACGCAACTATCGTGGATGCTGAAACAGTTTTACTCGTGATGGTGGTCGGCGTCGCCAGCGAGGTGGGCGTGCTTGTGCACGTGCAACACCGAAAAATCGCGGTAGGAAATCTTACCTTCGTCCAGAACGGCTAGGCGGTCCACCACATGATCCAGGAAATCCCAATCATGGGAGACGATGAGCAGATGTTGCGGCAAATCCCGCAGGATGTGGATAAGTCTGTGACGAGTATCCTGATCCAGGTCATTGGTTGGCTCATCAAGAATCAGCGCCTCGGGCTGCATGGAGAGAACGGTGGCCATGGCCACCAGCCGCTTCTCGCCCCCGGAGAGTTTGTGGGTGAGCCGGTCGGCGAAGTTTCCGAGGCCAAGGGTTTCAAGGGTTTGCAGAGCCATTTCCTTGGCCGTTGCCTGGGAATGACCCAGGTTAAGCGGGCCAAAGGTCACGTCCTCGATAACCGTGGGCATGAAGAGTTGGTCGTCCGGGTTCTGGAAGACAAATCCTACTGTCTTGCGGAGCTCCAGCCAGTCCGCATCGGTTGTCAGAGGTTTTCCCCGAAAGAGCATTTCACCGCTCTGAGGATTGATCAGCCCCATGATTAGATGGAGCAAGGTGGTCTTGCCCGAGCCATTATCCCCCACCAGCCCCGTCGCGTCGGTGTCAAAATCGAAGTTGAGCTCGTCCAGCACGGGCATGGCCCCAGGATAACCGAAGGTGATATTTTTCAATTCGATCAGACAGGGCATGGGTCAGACTCCGGTGGGGTAATGGTCGAGAACAAAGAGGTACAGAGCCCCACAGACAAGAGCAATTCCCCATATCATGTCAATGGAGGTGGCCTTGGGCCAGTCAAGGGCATGAAATCGCCCCTGGAAACAGCGCAGGGTCATAGCTTGGCCTACGCGGCGCGAGCGGTTGTAGCTATGTACCAGGGTCATACCAATCAGATAGCCGAAGGTGCGATACGTGGCAAGATTGGTCCCAGGCACAAAGCACCGCATGGTCGCTGCCCGGCGTAATCTCACATATTCATCATAGATGACGAAAAGATAGCGATAGGAAAAAAGCAACAGCCAGCAGAATTTCTCCGGAACCTTCCACCAGCTCAGGGCACGCCCGATGTCGGGCATGGGCGAAGTGGCCAACAGGGCCAGGATCACGCAGAGCAGTGCGTTTGTCTTCAAGGTGATACGGCTGGCAAGCTGGATGCCAGCCAGACTGAAATCCATCCCTGCCAAGGAAAAGAGAGCGTCACCACCATACGTCAGGGGCAGCATGACCCAAAGAAAGAAGGTGAAGGTATTGACCAGAAAGAGCCGTCGCAGCAGCGATCCGGGCGGCAGCTTGGCCAGGGTCAGCAGCAACAGGCCTGCCAGGAGCCCAAGCAGGGAGACGACAAGGGATTCGGCCAGGGCCAAAGACAGGGTCAACAACACGGCACCAATCATCTTGGCTCGCGGATCAAGACGGTGCAGGACAGAATCACCCTGGCTGAAACGCTCTTCTGGTGCTGGCATAAATCAGGCTCTCCGGGATCGCATCCAGGCGAGTAGTCCAGCCAAGCCAATGATCCAGCCCAGGCCACCAATAATAGAAGTGAAGGACGGCCCCGGGTCCAAAGCATGGGCCAATTGCTTATGAAGAGGACCGAGTTTTTTATCCAGCCCCTGCTCCACGGCCTGTTGCATCAAAACCGTCAACTCCTGTGACGATACCCCGGCAATAACCACGGAATCCGGACTTTCCGTCACTGGAGTTGTTTGGGGTTTTTGCGCCTCGACCTTTGGTAATGCGGCTTGCTCCTTCACAGTGGCCTTAGCAACGGGAGTCAGTGCAGCAGGAGCGGGTGTGGCAACAGTCAGATAT
>JAHJKV010000082.1 GCA_018822065.1 Pseudomonadota bacterium | reverse complement strand
ACCAGTTGGCCCGCCTTGACCGGGTCGCCCACTTTGACCGGCACGTTCAGGAGCACGCCCGTTGCCTGGGCACCGATCTTCACCTGGGCGCCCACCTGGGCCTTGACGATGCCCGTAGCCTCCAGGACCTTCTTGACCTCGCCCCGTTCCACCTTCCCGGTTTTGAGGATACGTATCTCCTGGGGACCGGAGTTGCTGCGCCACAAGAATATTCCGACCACCACGCCAAGGATCACGGCCAGCAGGATATACTTCTTCATGACTCGTCGTTCCTTTTCTGATGCATTGTTCTTGTCCGCTCTTTCTCAAGGACAGAGGCAAAAGGTTCGGAGGTGTTGGTGGGACGCAGCTTCGCAAACACGTCGCGAAACCCAGGTCCCTTGAGTTTGAACCCGCAATAGTCCGCCAGCACCACCCCGGAATAATACAACGATAGCGCCGGGTGCCGTTGGCAGAGGTCCAGCCGGTTCGCATAGTCCCCGCACAATCCCTGGTCCGTAAGCAGGGTGCAGGAAAAAACAAGTCTCCCGTCGTCATCCTTTTCTTCAATGACAAACCGCTCCATTTCGGAATCCTTGGCCCTGGCCCGTTCAAAAACGCGTCGGGAGCGCAGCCATTTTCCCCCCACACGGAGCACGATCGCGCGGCAACAGCAGCCGCATTGACGGCACTCCCCCACAACCTCGGGTTCACGCCGGAACAGGAACCATTTCAGCCGCCGGTACATGGCGGTCCAGGCCCAGGTGGTGATGTAGAACGGTATAGGCATACGACTCAACTCCGGCTTCTCAGCCGGACACATCCTTGATGCAGGACATAAGCGCCTGTTCCATGAGGCTCCGTATCCAGGCCAAACGCTCCTGGGTCACGGCCTCGAAACGGAGCACGATGACCGGCTGGGTGTTGGAGGCGCGTGCCAGCGCCCATCCATCTTCATACATAACCCTAACGCCGTCCAGGTCAATGACCGTGCACTCCCCACCAGCGGCAACGGCCCTGAAATATTTCTGGAGCCCCTCGATGACCTGGAATTTTTGCTGGTCAGGACAGGGGACATGGACCTCGGGCGTGGAATGCATGACAGGCCAGTCCTCCAGGTACCTGGAGAGCGGGAGCTCCGCATTGGCGGCAACGATGGAAACGATCCTCAGGGCGGCCCAGGTGGCGTCATCCGTCCCGCCTAGTTCACCGAAAAACATGTGACCACTGAATTCCCCACCAAAGATGGCCCCGGAGTCGAGCATCTGGGCCTTCATGAGCGAATGGCCGGTGACGGCCATGACCGCCTTGCCTCCATGGCGCTCCACGTCCTGAAAAAAGAGATTGCTGCATTTGAGGTCGCCAAGGATGGTCGAGCCGGGGGCGGTCGCAAGGAAATGACGGGCGAAGATGGCTGCCAGTTGGTCGCCCATGAGCAGCCGTCCCTGCTCGTCCACCACGCCGATGCGGTCGCCGTCGCCATCCAGGCCGATTCCCAGCTCCGCGCCCTCGGCGGGTACACGGGCCATGAGGTCCACCATATTCGCCGGGACCACCGGGTCGGGATGGTGATTGGGGAAGGTGGGGTCAGGATCGCAGTATTGGCGCACCACCGTGGCCCCGCATAGCTCCAGAAAATCCGCCGTCAGCTCGCCAGCACTGCCATTGCCGCCATCCAGCACCACCTTCACCGGTCGGGGCAATCGCATCCCCTGGGACAACTCCGCAACATACGCGGGCAGGATGTCGTGGCAGGAGGCTAGGCCGGCCCCGGTGGCAAAGACCCCGGCGGCCATGGTTTCATAGAGTTCGGCAATGCCTTGGGGCGCAAGGGCGGTTCGTCCGCCCCACACCTTGAAACCGTTGTATTCCGGTGGATTGTGGCTGGCGGTGACCATAATCCCAGCCTGACATCCCAGATGTCGGACCGCAAAATAGAACAGCGGGGTGGAGGTGTGGCCGAGGAGAAAGACATCGACGCCAGCCTCGCACAGTCCGGCTGCAAGCTCAGCCTGGTAGACGGAGGAGGATGGACGGACATCATGGCCGACCACGGCCCGGTCCCAGCCCTTGGAACGGAAGTAGGTGCCTGCTGCCCGGCCAAAAGTACGCACCCACTGCTCATCGAAATCTCGATCGACGATCCCACGGATGTCATAGGCACGGAACACTCCTCTACTAATCGGCTTCATGCTGCTGTTTTCCTCTTTGTCATTCTTTGTGCAAGGCCATCTTCTTGCCCAGTTGCCTTGACCTTGTCCAGTTTCGAGCCTATGTGAGTACTATGAACTGGGACTGGGATAAACTACAACAACAGCGGCAGAGGCGAGATGGCCCCTTAGGTGGCGGTCCGCCGAAATTTGACGACCTGACAGATAAATTCAAACGCTTTGGCAACATGAAATTGCCCGGGTTCAAGATCGGGGCCCTGGTCGTTCTTGGCCTGTGGCTGCTCTCCGGAGTGTTCATGGTTGACGCTCCCGAACGAGGAGTAGTCAAACTATTCGGCGAGTTCAACCGCGAAGTTGGCTCCGGCATTCACTACCACGCTCCGTTTCCCATTGAAAGCGCTGAGACCCCCAACGTGGACCAGGTCCAGCGCATCGAGATCGGATTCCGTTCCTCCGGGGGTGAACGCAATTTCCAGCAGGGCCAATCCCGCTCGGTACCAGATGAATCGCTCATGCTCACCGGCGATGAAAACATCGTCGATGTGCAATTCTCCGTGCAGTACCGGATCAAGAGCGCCAGGGATTACCTCTTCAACGTTGACCAGCCGGACCTGACCGTCATAGCTGCGGCCGAAGCGGCCATGCGCGAGGTCGTTGGCAAAAACAAGATTGACGATGCCCTCACCGATGACAAGGAGCGGATCATGCACGAAACGGAAGTGCTCATGCAGAGCATTCTCGATTCGTATGGCTCCGGCATCGACATCGACGCTGTGCAGATGCAGAACGTGCACCCCCCGGATGCCGTCAGCGACGCCTTCAAGGATGTCACCTCCGCCAAGGAGGACAAAGCACGGCTCAAGAACGAGGCCGAAGCCTACGAGCAGGATATCCTGCCCAAGTCACGCGGTCTGGCCGAAGCCATGGTGCGCAGCGCTGAAGCATACAAAGAATCCAAAATCCTGGCTGCCCAGGGTGACGCCTCCCGCTTTTCCGCCGTGCTGCACGAATACAACAAAGCCAAGGACGTCACCAGCAAGCGACTCTACCTGGAAACCATGGAACGCATCCTTTCCAACCCCGAGACCGAGAAGCTGATCCTCTCCGACGATGCGCTCAAGAAATCCATCCCCTATCTGCCCTTGAACCGCCTTGAACGGCCTGTTCCAGAGCAGCCCAAGCAGCAATAGGCAGCCATGAAGAAACCAGCCTCCATAGCAATCGTCATCCTTGGCCTGATGCTCCTCACCGCCTACCAGGCCGCCTTTACAGTGGACCAGACCGAAAAGGCCCTCGTCCTGCAATTCGGTAAACCCATCTCCGCTGACCTGGAGCCAGGCCTGCACTTCAAGGTGCCCTTCATTCAGGACGTCATCCACCTCGATGCACGCCTGCTGGACTATGATGCCAAACCCGAAGAAATCCTCACCAAGGACAAGAAGAACATGGTGGTGGACTCCTACGCCAAGTGGCGCATCACCGACACCTTGCAGTTCTACAAGAACTTCAAGACCATCCGCGGGGCCATGGCTCGCTTGGACGACATCATCCGCGGCGGTCTACGAGAGGTCATGGGCCGCTACCAGCTACACGAGGTGGTCTCCGACACTCGCCAGCAGCTCATGGATGAGGTCACTTTGAAGGCCCGGGAGGCCATGACCGAATTCGGCATTGAGGTCATGGACGTCCGCATCAAGCGAACCGACCTTCCCGAGGCCAACGAACGGGCCGTGTTTGAACGCATGCGGGCCGAACGTGTGCGCAAAGCCAAACAGTACCGGGCCGAGGGACAGGAGGAATCTGCAAAGATTCGCGCCGAGGCGGAGCGCAAACGGACAATCATCATTGCCGAGGCCCAAAAGAAGGCGGAGATTCTTCGCGGCGAAGGCGATGCAGAAGCCACAGGAATTTACGCCAAGGCCTATACGGAATCTCCTGAATTCTATGCCTTCAAACGCAGCCTTGAGGCATATGAGAAGAGCCTCAAGGACAACACGTCTATCATCATGACTCCGGAGAGCCCCTTCCTCAAGCATTTCAAATAGCTCAAAACCCCCTGCAAACCCTACCAGGGTTTTCGCAAGGGGTTTTGTTATTTTTTTAGTGTTCCACAACCTATTCTAACTATAGCAATCTTCCACTGAAAGACACTGTTCTTCCATTTATAGAATGACTATACCCTATTGACTTTTTCCCTCACTCGTTTAGTTACTTAGATAGAGAAGGTTTGTTGCAGTATATGCAGCACTACCCCTAGGGGATTCTCCCGTTTTGCTTGACAAAACCAGGAGTTTTCCCCAAAGTGACAGTACGTACTCAATCGTTCCTTTATACTCGCTTTTTGGACGTAAATTTCATTTAGATGAAATATTCCATTTTCTAAACCTAACAAATAACGATTTTTTACTTGGAAAAGCTCGTTGCTAATACCAACCGTGCAGGAGATAAAAATGCCTAAACCGAAAAAGAAATGTGACGAAGCCGCAGAAAAGTGGTTTGAAGCCGCTCTGGATCGCATCAAGAAGGCGACTGGT